>NZ_QNRX01000006.1 GCF_003317055.1 Alkalibaculum bacchi | reverse complement strand
AGAATTCACAGTCATTGCAATATGGCTTCACCACATGATTTTGAAAAAATAAATGCTGGTTAATCGATTCATGAATATATTAAGTTTTTGTTGTCTGTTTTCTTGACAGAAGACCACGTGGTACTACTGGAAGGAAGTAATCAAAAACGTTTAATTTAATTTTATGTGTTGTCTTATTAAACTATCAGGTGCTTTAATTGAATATGGCTATACTAAAAATCAGAACTACCAACTATCTGGAGGTATTCATTTTTCATCAAACATCAACATTAAATATTAACAGAGTATTTAAAATAAATTCCACATTTACCAATTGTACGCCAAGAGTGTAATATTAACCACGACATCATTATTGTCACTTCAAAACATGTGGAGACGGTCGTATTGATGTCAAGGATTGATTAAGTGGGGGGATGAAAAAGCATTGATATATATAGATTTCTGAGAGTAAAGATAAAATTCAAGATCTTGAAATCCTACAAACTCTTATAAAATGGATATAGGCTAATCAAAGGTGAGCATTTGTCGAAGAATCTGACCTGAAATTTTATCCTAAGATCAAAGAAAAACGTCCCGGGTAGCTTATTTGATGGAAATAAATTAGTCAGAATAGGAGCATTTGATAAGCTAAGAGTAGTATTGGTAAAACGGTACTACTCTTAAACATGAATGTTAAAACAGAGGATATTACATTGTACTATTATGATTAAGTAGATATAATATTATTTAGCATATTATTTATATTTTACGAGGTTAGAGTATTGGATAAGAAATCAGAAAACAGTAAACAGGCAATTATTGTGCTTCATGAGATATATGGAGTTAATCAATTTGTAAAAGAACAATGCCAAAAATTCACGGAAGCCGGTTATGATGTGTTTTGTCCAAATCTGATTGATAGAGCTTCGTTTTCTTACGAAGAATCCATAGAAGCCTATGACTTTTTTATGAAGAATGTTGAGTTTGAAATGTATAAAGAGATTAACGGTTTTGCCAATCAATTAAAAGATAAATATGACAATGTATTTATTGTTGGTTTTAGTGTAGGAGCGACTATTGCGTGGAGGTGCTGTGAAAATTCATTATGTAGTGGGATTATAGCTTGCTATGGCTCGCGTATAAGGGATTATACCGATATAAATCCTATCTGTCCGACACTTTTACTATTTTCGAAGGAAGATTCTTTTGATGTTTATGGGATGGTTTGCCAACTTCAAGATAAACAGCATTTATCTATTATTGAGTTTGATGCCGAGCATGGATTTTTAGATCCCTATTCTAAACATTATAATGATAAGCAATCAAAACGTGCGGAGGAGTCTATTACCTGCTTCATAAACGAATGTACAAAATAAGCATTAAAACATATACCAATTATTTATGCTCTGTAAATAGAATTTCACGAAGTATTTAAAATAACATAATTAACTGAATATACTTATAAAAAGTTATTTACTATAAATGGAGTAGGCAACTTTTTTATATATAAAATTTAATAATGTACATGTCCCCAAGGAGTTCGTGTTAAACAACTAGCTCCTTTTTTTGTACCTAGAATCGAAGCGAGTAGCAAAACTGAATGTAAACACCTACCTTTTTTAAGACTCCTTCTTAGATAATACAGATTTGTTAGTATGAGAATCTTGTATATAATGTTAAAATAGTAAATGTAATGAAACACTAGGGAGGTCTATTAATGAATACAATACTGCTTCTAGAGGATGATGTTAATTTGAATAGAGGAATTTCCCTGAAATTACATAAAGAAGGGTACCGTGTTTTATCCGCATTTTTGCAAAGTGAAGCAGAAAATCTTTGGAAAGAAAACAATATTCAAATGGTAATTAGTGATATAACCCTTTCGGATGGAAACGGACTAAATTTTGGAAAAATGGTTCGTGAAACCAGTGACATATATTTGATCTATCTGACAGCTCTAGATCAGGAGATTGATATTGTCAATGGTTATGATACTGGTGCAGATGATTATATTACAAAACCTTTCTCTGTAAATGTTTTAGTATCAAAGGTAAATGCATTAATGCGGCGTCTTGGAGATAAAGAATTAACGGTTTTGATATCTGGTGAATTGGAAGTTTGTTTAAAAGATATGCAGGTAAAAAAGGCCGATAGTGTAATTCTGTTAAGCAAGACTGAAATACTTATATTAGTTTATCTTCTGGAAAATGCAGGAAAAGTCGTTTCAAAAGAAAACATATTAGAAAAAATCTGGGGAGTCGATGGATTGTTTGTAGATGATAATACAGTTGCGGTGAATATCAGTAGGTTAAAGAATAAATTAGGTATGGATTCCATCTCAAATGTGAGAGGATTGGGATATATATGGACGGGCAAAGTTACAAAAAAGTAATAAGATACATTATAATATGGTTAATACTGGTAACTGTTTTGTCTATTGGGATAGGCATAATGGTGAAAAAAGGAACCCAGGTTTATCATATGCAGATGGATGAAATGATTATATTTTACCCGGAACAGCAGCAGGTGTTAGAGGAAAGCTTTGAATATTACATAACAGAAATGAAAATCATTACTTTACATTTCTGGTTGTTTCTTATAGCTGTATCTATTATGTCATTTAGTTTGTGTTATTGCATCCAAATAAGTAAAGACAGAAAAAAGAAGTGCGAAAACAAAAATGATTTAAAACGAATATCGGAACAGCTAGAGCAATTCAAAAAGGGGAATTATCGACTGGTTCCATCTCTTATTAGTATGGAAAGCCATAATAACAAAACGAATGAGTGGATGAAGATTGAGGATTTGCTTCGAGAGCTAGGGTATTATTTTACAACATTAAGAGAGCAATTGGACAGAGAAGAAAATGGTACGAAGTCGCTGATTACAGATATTTCTCATCAATTAAAAACACCGCTTTCATCACTTAGAATGAGCCATGAACTTGCTCAAGAGGCAGAATTAACACACGAAGAACGGCGGCAATTTCTATTGATGGAAGAACAGGAAATAAATAAACTGGAAATCTTGCTGGAAGAATTGGTTCATTTGTCTAGGTTGGAAAACCATATGATTGAAATCAAACCGGAGCTTTCTGGTATTAAAAAGACTTTATCTGAAGCTATAAATCAAGTATATATGAAAGCTTATAGCAAGGATATAAAAATACAGATTGATATAAAAAATGATGTAAATGTTAAACACGATCCAAAATGGACAGTGGAGGCAATTTCAAATGTTTTAGATAATGCGATTAAATACTCCAATGCAGGTTCATGTGTATCTATTGGTGTTCATAAATTGCCGAACTTAGTGATGATAGATATAGAAGATGAAGGTATGGGAATTCCAACAGAAGAACTACACAGAATCTTTCAGCGCTTTTACCGTGGTAAAAGTGCAAGTAGCCAAGTAAAAGAAGGAGCTGGAATTGGGCTTTATCTGACCAGAAAAATAATAGATGAGCAAGGTGGTATGATTGTAGCTAAAAGAAAGTTGCACAATGGTACAATCTTTCGAATTACTTTGCCTATATAGACCCTTACAAAACTGTAATCGTATTTGTAAGGGTTTTGTAATATCATCTTGTTATGATGTATCTGAAAGAGAAAATCCAATTAATAGGAGGAGTAAACGATTGAATACAATAGTAAAAATAGAAAATTTAGTAAAATATTATCAAACAGGAGAAACATTGGTTAAGGCAGTAGATCATACGAATTTGGAAATTGAGCGGGGAAAATTTACTGCTATAGTTGGGCGTTCTGGTTCAGGAAAATCCACGTTGCTCCACTTAATTGGTGGATTGGATCGTCCGGACTCGGGGAGGGTTATCATTGAGGAACAAGATATCTATTCTTTGAAAGGGGATCAGCTTGCAAAGTATCGTAGAAAGAAAATTGGTTTCGTTTTCCAGGACTATAATCTAATTCCATCGCTGACCGTATGGGAAAATGTAGTGCTTCCACTTGGTCTGGATGGCAGAAAGGTTAATGGAAATGAAATAATGAGTATCTTAGAAAAAATAGGACTTTCTGATAAGAAGGATGCAAAGCCTAATACCTTATCAGGTGGGCAAAAACAGCGGACAGCAATTGCCAGAGCCCTTGCTTCAACTCCTGCAATTATATTAGCAGATGAACCTACGGGAAACCTGGATTCACAGACGGAATTAGAGGTAATGAACTTGCTGAAAAAATGTGTAAAAGAATATGGACAGACGCTAGTTATGATCACACATGATGAGACCATTGCTCAGATGGCAGATGTTGTGATTTTAATAGAAGACGGCAGGGTGGTGAGCTGCTCATGAAGATGACTACAAGAATTGCATATGAAAATATGAAATACCATAAAAATAAAAACATTATAATTGGTATTACAATCATTTTAGTAACACTACTACTATTTTTAATTCCTACAATTGGAAAGAATATGATAGATGGTCAATTTGCAGTTGTAAAAGAGATCTATCCCACATGGCATGCTTTATATCGGGATGTGGATGAAAAAACAGTAGAAAAACTACCGGCTCATCATAATATTGCAGTACATGGCTTAAGAAGTGATGCAGGATATATGGTTGTTAACGATGCTAAGATAGCAATGATATATTTGGACGATGAAGGTTTTTCTTTGTACCGAATGAAGCTTTCAGAAGGAAAACTTCCGGAAAAGGAAGATGAAATTGTGGTTTCTGCCGGGATTTTAAAGGAATTAGGACAAGAAGGAACGATTGGAGACACCATCATGGTACCATACCAAATTTTACAGGATGGAGGTCTTGGCTTAGCAGAAGAGAGGGAGTTTATTATATCCGGATTTGTGGAAGACAGTCATTCCAATGTAAATGAGAAAGCATATTCAGCATTTGTGTCAAAAGAATTTCTGAAAAAGGAGATAACAGAGGATCAGATTTCCTATCGTTTTCTTTTTCAGGTAAAAGGGAAAAAGAATGCTCTAACGGATGATATGGAAAACACGATCAACAGCATTGCTAAGCAATTTTCCATCTCGGAAAATAATATACGCATTAATAAAGAATATTTAATGGCAAACTATGTAGACCCGGTTATAGTGCCTGCAATAACAGGCATAATACTTATTATTGCTTTGGCCGGTGTGATAACAATATTCAGCATTTATTACGTGGGAATGACGGAAAGAATACAGGAATTTGGAAAATTAAAGGCCATCGGAGCAACAAAACGCCAAATTAGACAAATTGTACTAATAGAGGGGTTGGGAGTTGCGTTATTTGCTATCCCAACCGGATTAATGATTGGAACAATCTTGTCAAAAACGGTGTTTTCAGGGTTTTTATCATATTATGAAAATGAAAACTCAATGATTTTAACAATGAAACAGTTATTAGAAAATAATCAGTTTTCTCTTTATCATTGGTGGTTTTATCTACTTACAATTTCAGTTGCTTTGCTCACGGTATATTTATCGTTATGGAGACCAATGAAAATAGCATCTGGTATTTCAGAAATAGAAGCAATACGTTATCACTCTCCGCAAGCAAAACACAAAAATAAAAGAAGAAAAGCAAAAGGTAAAAGAAAAAGTTATTCCAATGTTACCGTTCCCAGATTGTCATATATTTATTTGTTTGCTAATAAGAAGAATAGCATAATAACAATTGTGTCCATGGGAATTACAGGAGTTTTTCTGATGGTGGTTGCAACAGTTTTGTCTTGTGCCAACCCAAGAGAAAGTGCAAACAATTCAGTATTAGGACAGTATGAAATTTCTATACATATGGAAACCGGAAATAAAGAACACCCGGAACGTGAGTGGAGTAGTATCATTAGGGATAATCCACTGAATGATCGTTTGAAAGAAAAAATAGAAGCAATAGATGGAATCAAGTCTGTGTCAAGCTTTGGTTTTGTTCGAGTTTCAGCACAAGTATTTGAAGGAGAAGCCGAGGGAATCTGTGGAGTGCCAGAAGAGTATGAAAAGGAGTTAGTAGAAGGAATTATTGAGGGAGAGGCAACCTATGAAGATTTAAAATCTGGAGATAAGGTAATTGTAGATAGAAATCTGTTGCACTGGTATCCGGGTATTCAAATCGGTGATACTCTAAATGTGACCATAGAAGACGGAAACGGGAGTCGGAATAAGAAGGTTGAGATAATGGCAATAGGGGACTATTCGATTGGATTCACAAATTCTAATTATCTTCTTATGGCAGAAGAAGGTGCTAAGAAGTTAAGTACTTATAACATTAATGAGGTATATCATATTTTTGCAACGAAGGATTATGATAAGAATACAGAAGATGTATTAAAAGAACTGATCGCCAGTTCGGATCGGTTACAAATGCAAACGTGGAAAGAACGATATGATGAATGGAAATCGGCGCTTGCTGTAACAAGTGGCGCAAGTTATGCTTTTTTAGGAATTCTTGGAGTAATATGTGTGATGAATATGATAAATACAATGATTCATAGTGTTCATGTTCGTAAAAAAGAAATTGGAATGATGCAGGCGATTGGCATGACAGATCGACAGTTAGTAAAAATGTTGCATCAGGAGGGTCTGTTTTATACAATGGGCACGCTTGTGCTCTCTCTTGGTTTAGGAAGTATACTTGGGTATCCGGTATTTTTATGGGCTAGGAACAATGGTATGTTTAATATCAGCGACTATCATTATCCAATTATGGCAGCAGTTATAGTATCGGTCGTAATGATTTTTATTCAACTAATATTAGCTGCTATTTTAGGAAAATCAGTAAGAAAGAAATCACTAATCGATAAAATACGGTTTAGTGAATGATTTTGTTGATTTAGATAATTTAGAATATATAAAAAGATGCTGTTGAATTGAACAGACCATTTGATAGTAATATATTCAAAAGAGCACTGTGTGACAAGCGTTGAGATTATACTTGTACTATTCTATATAAGTGTATACTAAAATAGGGTGATAAAAATGCAAATTAACCGATTGTTTGAAATAGTATATATCTTGCTTGATAAAAAAATAGTAACTTCTAAAGAGCTTGCAGAGCGATTTGAGGTTTCTCCAAGAACTATTTATCGTGATATTGAAACTCTTTCTTCAGCAGGTATTCCTGTTTATACGAGCAAAGGCAAAGGTGGTGGCATATCACTTTTGCCCGATTTTGTGCTGAATAAAGCTATTATAACGGATAAAGAAAAAGAGGACATTCTATCCTCATTAAAAGCTGTCAACGCTGTTAATCTCAGCAAAACAGATACCGCACTTAGAAAGCTCAGTAGCTTGTTTGGTGAATCAAATACAGATTGGATTGAAGTAGATTTTTCTTCTTGGGCTAACACACAGAAGGAAATTGAAACATTCAATGCAATTAAGTCTGCAATATTAGACAAGAAAGGCATTTCTTTTTCTTATGCTAGCGCAAAAAGGCAGCAGACATCACGTGAAGTAGAGCCTTTGAAACTGTGCTTCAAAAGTAGCTCATGGTATTTATATGGATATTGTAAGTCACGATGTGATTTTCGTTTCTTTAAGTTAAGACGAATGAAGGAACTTTGTGTATTAGAGCAAAATTTTCAGCGGAAATCCCCAAATCAAATTTTTTCTAACGAGAATGTATTTCAGGAAGAGTATGTTAGACTAAAATTAAAGCTGTCTGCAAAGGTTGCTTACAGGGTATATGATGAATTCGATAGCTATGAGCGACAAGAGGACGGAAGCTTTATTGCAGAAATTAACTATCCAAAGGGTGAGTGGATATTTTATTACATCACAACTTTCGGTAGCCAATGTGAAATTTTAGAACCAGAGGACGTGAGGAATAATGTGAAAGCAGAATTGAAAAACATATTGAAACATTATCTTTAATATGACACACAGTTGTCGTATTAAGAAAAGTATAATAGCCTTATCAAATATATGGAGGTTATTTAAAATGAATTATGAAATCGTAAAGTTAGAGCAAAAAACAGTTGTAGGTGTTAGTGCAATTACTAGCAATGCTGATCCTAAAATGCATGCAGTTATCGGTGGGCTATGGGAAAAGTTATATCAAGGTGGAGTAAATGCTGCAATCAAAAATAAGATTAACGAGTATGCCATCGGGCTTTATTCTGAATACTCAAATAATCAATACTGCGTTACTGCCGGTAATGAGGTTTCAAAAGTTGAGAATGATGAACTAGATGTAAAAATTATTCCTGCAGGAAAATATGCAAAGTTTTCTATACATGGACATATGGAAAAAGTAGTTGCCGAGGCCTGGGACGAAATCTGGAAATTGGACTTGAACAGGAGCTTTACCGGAGATTTTGAGGAATATCTTAATAGTGATTGGGATCATGCAGACATTAATATTTACATTGCATTAAAATAGAATCCAACATATAAGAAGACCATGTTTATATTATTAAATTAACACATTGTAAAATTGCAATGTGTTTTTAATGCAAAAAAGTACTGTCAAGTAAGAGTTACCCGACAATCAATAGAAAAATCAGATGATACTAGAGGTATTCTGGCTACAATATGCAGAATAATAATAAAAATTGAAATACGGAGTTGACATTTGTTAAAGAGATTTTTAGTCATTGGATTGATAAAAGAAGAAAATCTATTGTTTTCTGGAATATAGAGAACTTCTTGATATAATTAAATTAATAATTAATTGCTAGTAAACATTATATATCTTATAAGATACCAACAAGATAAAAATAGGCTGTTAGTAAAGGAAGGATATTCTCTAAAGAATATATTAACTTATAGATTTGAAAAGATTGCTTTTAAGGAGAAGGTGGATGTGAAAAAGTTTTTTGTTTTTTCTCTAACTTTAATTGTAATAGACCAATTAATTAAACTATTTATTTCACACTATTATATAAATGTTGGCGTGGTTTTATTTCCAGGTATTTTATTCTTTGATCCTATTCAGAACACGAATTTAAATTGGATAGCTAGTATAATTGACTATAAAACCCCTGTGTTACTTATGGTTGTTATTCAGATTTTAGCCTTAGTTGTAACTTTATTATCCTGTCGTTATCTCTCATATCTTTGGATTCAGGGAAAGAAGTGGCTAAATGGATGGTTAATATTTTTTGTTGCAGGTATATCATGTTCATTTGTTGATGTACTCTTCTGGGGTGGGAGTTTAGATTTTATACGATTATTTGACTGGTTTACATTTGATTTTAAAGATATTTATTTGGATATCGGGTTAATTTTCTTGCTATTATATATTACAAATTATTACACGAAAATATATCGTAAAATGAGCACAACAGAACGCAAGCAAACGGCTATATGGCTTTGGATAAAAAAGGGTATGCCTTCATTACCTACGGAATAATAGATATTATCCTAGAAAACTATTTTAAATATAGCAATTAAAAACAAAGGGGGTAAGAATAAGTGTATAAATTTTCTTAAATCAATCAAAGAGGAGAATCATTTTATTACTCCTCTCTTTATTGTGCAAAAAAAGAGAGGCATAATTATTAAGAGTATAGTATTTTATCGTTAGGAGAGGAAAAGGATGGAATGGATAGAACGCTTGAATGGAGCAATAAATTATATTGAAGAGCATCTTGGTGAAGAAATAAATCTAAATGAAGCATCTAAGATTGCTTGTTGTAGTAAGTATCATTTCCAAAGAATGTTTGCATATATGGCGGATATACCATTATCTGAATATATGAGACGTAGAAGAATGTCCCTTGCGGCAGTAGACTTGCAGAGTGGAGATAATAAAGTGATTGATGTTGCCTTAAAGTACGGATATGATTCACCAACGGCATTTAACCGAGCATTTAAAAATATTCATGGTATTGCACCATCACAAGCTAAAGAAAAAGGTGTAGTTCTAAAAGCATTTCCGCCGATTAGTTTCCGAATAACGATAAAAGGAGACAGTGAGATGAATTACAGAATTGAAAAGAAAGAGGCATTTAGAATTGTAGGAGTGTCAAGTCCGCTTGAAAAGGAAATTGAGAAGAATTTTAAGATTGTACCAACTATGTGGGCAAATGCAGCTTCTTCTGGAATGATAGCACAGCTTGCTATGATGATGGATTCAGAACTAAAAGGCTTGCTAGGCGTTAGTTCATGCAATGAAGCTGAGGATTGGAAATACTATATTGCAGTTGCATCGACAAAATCTTTGCCTGATGGGACCGAAGAGTATATTATACCCTCTGCAACATGGGCTATTTTTACAGGTGAAGGAACGAATCAATCAATTCAAGATTTGGAGAAAAGAATTGTAACAGAATGGCTTCCAACATCAGGATATGAGTATGGGAATGCCCCTGATATTGAAGTATATTTAAATCCAGATCCACAAAATGCAAAGTATGAGGTGTGGATTCCAGTTATGAGAAAAGAAAATAATTGAAAAAACTGCTAGTACAAAACTAGTAGTTTTTTCAAAGATAACAATAAAAGAGTTTACACCTCATATATTTCTCTAGAGCCCGAGATAGAAGCAGAGATTGCTTTCTCTACGCAAGCTACTGCTTCTATTTTATCATGATTTTTCAGTGCCCCTAAGATGTTTTGTGCGCTATTATAAACAGATTCACTTCCATATTTCTCAATATATCTAATCCAAAGGTGGGTAACAGGAACGCGAAAAGACCTATAGATTAAGGGAAGCAAAGTGTTTTGACTGATCATAGCCAATTCATGGTAATAGGTGAAAGCGGCATCAGCAGCCTTTTCAATATCATCGTTTAGTATCTCATTTATATATGTCTCCAAGGAGACAATGTTTTCATGTGTGTGTCGATCTACAGACAATTCTACCGCCAACTTATCCACAATCATCTTAATCTCTAGAATAGACCGAATCTCATCCCGGCGTAAGAGCCCCCCATTGTAATTCATAATAGAGAGAAGTGTATCTACTGTACCAAACCTACGATAATCTAATACATATACTCCTGAACGGGGTTTTACCTCTAAAAACCCTTTCCTTGCAAGCTCAGTAATTCCACTGTTTACCACAGCACGACTGACCTGCATCTTTTCTGCAAGGGTACGTTCCGATGGAAGTTTTTCGCCTATTTTTAGTTTTCCAGAAAGAATCAAAGATTCAATTTTCATAACAAAAAGCTCTTTTAATGTAGGGGCTTTTAATTTTACAAAATCCATTTGCATTCCTTTCTTAAGACCGAATTTCCTAACTGGTATAACCAGATAATAAAAATATGGTAACATAATATGGAGTATAAATCAATAGAATACACATTAGTTTGATAAATACTTGACAGTCCCTACAAATATTTATAGAATGTAAATAACTGCACTACTGGTATGACCAGATTGATATTTGGGAGGGAATGATGTTAAAGTGAAAGAATTTAGAGTTCTAAAAATCAAGGAAAGTATATTTGAAGATAATAACAAAGACGCCCAGCGCTTAAGAGAGAAGTTAAAAGGTGAGAATACCTTTTTGCTAAACTTAATGAGTTCTCCAGGAGCGGGAAAGACGACTACATTGGTGAATACCATCCATCGTCTGAAAGATAAACTGATTATGGCTGTAATGGAGGCAGATATTGATTCGGATGTGGATGCAAGGACAATTTCCGAGACCGGTGTGAATGTAATTCAACTGCATACAGGAGGAATGTGCCATTTGGATGCAGATATGACCAGACAAGGACTTGAAGCATTAGATGCAAAAGGGACTGATTTAGTCATTCTGGAAAATGTAGGAAACCTAGTGTGTCCTGCCGAATTTGATACGGGAGCCACAAAAAATGCAATGATCTTAAGTGTTCCTGAAGGGGACGATAAGCCTTTGAAATACCCACTAATGTTCCAGGTATCAGATGTTCTTCTTATTAATAAAATAGATACTCTGGAGGTCTTTGACTTTAATCTCGACCTGTGTGTTGAAAGAGTCAAAAAACTAAATCCAAACATCTCTATCTTCCCTATTTCTGCAAAGACAGGGGAAGGTATGGAGGCATGGACAAAGTGGTTGTATAAAGAAGTGAAAGGAGAGTAAACGATGAAGCAATCAATTACAAAGATGTATTTTCCGCAAGGTTATGAGTGCAAGCACAATGAAAAGGTAATGGCCTTTGCCAATATGCTAGGGCGGAAGGATCCCAAAAAGAATGGATACAAGTGGGATGATCCAGAATATGTTATTTTGGAGGCCGGTGTTGACGACGATATGGCTGAAGTAGGTATAGCTATGGGGTATTTCACTAAGAGGACGGCTAAGGAAATGGCCGAGATTATGGGTAAATCCGAAGACTATTGCTATGAGCAGATGATGAAGCTAGCTTGGTATGGTACTTCCTTTGTAAATGTTATAGATGGGGTGGATACCTTCTGGCATGCAGAAAGCTGGATTCCCGGTATTATGGAGATGATCGTCAATAACCTAGAGGTTGTAAAGAAGTACCCTATTGTCACCTATGCCATGGAGGCCTATGGAAGAGTTCGAGGTCCTATGAGTTCAGGTATGTTTCCTCCAGGAATTGGCCTCATGAGAGTAATTCCCATTGAATCTGCTATTGATAGCAACAGTCGTAGGGCTAGCTATGAGGAAGTTTCAAAATACTTAAATGATAATACGATATTTTCCTGTTCTCCTTGCTCCTGTCGTACAGATAGAGAAATTATGGGCGAGGGATGTGGTCATCTAAAAGAAGATATGTGTATCCAGATGGGACATGCAGCAGAATACTATATCCGTACAGGACGTGGAAGGGAAATAACCAGAGAAGAAGCTTTTGAAATTATTCAGCGAGCTGAGGAAAATGGTCTTATGCACCAGATTCCTAATATTGACGGTTCTGGTAAAACCCATGCTATCTGTAACTGCTGTGGATGCTCTTGTCTATCCCTACGCTCTGGAACTATGTACAAGAACGTGGATATGGTACGGTCTAATTATGTATCCAAGGTTGATAAGGATAAATGCGTAGCCTGTGGTCAATGCGTTGAAAACTGTCCTATGAATGCCATGAGGCTAGGTCAGAAGCTTTGCTCTAATGGCCCTGTAACAGAGGATATTACGACAACCCATACCCCAAGAAACAATGATTGGACAGAAAAAGAGTGGAATATCGATTACCGAACCAATCGGGAAGAAGTTGTAGATACGGGTACAGCTCCATGTAAAACCAGTTGTCCTGCCCACATTGCCGTACAGGGATACATAAAATTAGCAGCTCAAGGGAAGTATACAGAAGCTCTTGAACTGATTAAAATGGAAAATCCATTCCCTGCAGTTTGTGGATATATTTGTAACAAGCGATGTGAAGATGCATGTACCAGAGGCGATTTGGACGAACCCATTGCCATTGACGATATCAAACGTTTTATTGCAGATCAAGATTTAAAGAAAGATAATAGATTTATTCCTAAGAAACGTAATAATTACAGTGATAAAAAGATTGCTATTGTGGGATCTGGCCCAGCTGGATTGTCCTGCGCATACTTTCTGGCCATTGATGGATACGATGTGACGGTATTTGAAAAGGAAAAGGTACTGGGTGGTATGTTGACTCTTGGGATTCCCTCCTTCGTTCTTGAGAAAAAAATTATCGAGGCAGAAATCGATATCTTAAGAGAACTTGGTGTTATATTTAAAACCGGAGTAGAGGTTGGAAAAGATATCACTTTGGATGAGCTTAGAAGTAATGGATACGAGGCCTTCTATCTGGCTATTGGAGCCCAGAAGGGGCGAAAAATTGGCATAGAGGGAGAAGACTATGAAGGAGTCATATCCGGAGTAGAATTCCTTTCACGTATCAATCAAAATGAAAAAGAAACCATTTCTGGTAATGTAGTAGTAATAGGTGGTGGTAATGTAGCCATTGATGTAGCCCGTGTAGCAGTCCGTGCAGGCGGGGAAAACGTTAAGATGTTCTGTCTGGAAAACAGAGAACAGATGCCAGCTTTGGATGAAGAAATTCATGTGGCTGAAAGTGAAGACATCACAATCAACAATTCTTGGGGTCCTAAGCGTATTATAGGAGAGAATGGTAAGGTGACAGGAATCGAACTGATGCGCTGTATCAGTACTATTGATGAAAATGGTCGTTTCAGCCCTAAGTACGATGAAGGTGATACGATGATTGTAGAAACTGACTATGTTCTTCTATCAGTAGGACAGTCTATCGACTGGGGTGGTGTTTTAAGTGGAAGTAAGGTAGTACTAAATTCCAACAATACCATCCAGGTAGACGATGCTACCTATCAGACGAAACAGGCTGACATTTTTGCAGGTGGAGATGTGGTGACTGGACCTAGTTTTGCCATTGATGCCATAGCAGCAGGAAAGCAAGCTGCCATTTCTATTCATCGTTTTGTCCATGAGGGACAGGATCTGTTGATTGGACGTAGTCGTCGCCAGTATTTACAGTTGGATAAGAATGCGGTTATTCTTGATAGTTTCGACAGAACTCCTAGGCAAAGAGCAGGAAATATTGATGGTCAGAAAGCCAAGAAAACCTTCCGTGATATTCGCACATCCCTTAGCGAAGACCAGATGAAGAAGGAAACCGAGAGATGTCTTGGCTGTGGTGCTACGGTGGTGGATGAATACATGTGTGTAGGTTGCGGAATGTGTGCTACAAAATGTAAGTTTGATGCTATCACCTTAGAACGTGTTTATGATGGTGAAGGTGTAGAGTTTTTAGGCATGAAGAAGGCGATTATACCCCATGTGATTAAGCGTAAGGTAAAGATAACCGCCAAAAAAGTTCTTGGAAGGAAAAAATAAGCCATGCACGAACTAGGTATCATGTACCATATTGTTGAAAAAGTGTTGAAAGTTGTAGAATCGAATCAGCTTCAAGAGGTTGAGGCCATTGTACTGCAAGTAGGAGAATTATCTTCTGTGGTTCCAAGGTATCTTCATGCTTGCTTCCCAGCAGCTGTAGATGGCACACTTCTTAAAAATACCAAATTAGAAGTGGAAATACTCACAGCCAATGGAATTTGTAGGGCTTGTGGAAAGGTATTTCCACTGGTGGCAAACTCAGAAGTTTGTCCCGAGTGCCAGAGTAATGAATTTGAGATGATCAGTGGTGGCGACTTCTACCTGAAAGAAATCAGGGCTTGTTGAACTGATTATAAAAGGAAAAGGGTTCGGTTATATTCTAGCCAAAGCCCTTTTTCTGTATTGTTATATCTATACCACTAGAGTATAATCTTTGAATATTATTTTATTAAAAATATCTCCAAAAGCTATATTCATGATTGCAATAATGGGAATACTGTAATGCTTCTAAATATCATTGAAAATAAGAGCAGAGCAAGTCAAGCGGATAAAACGTAATAGTGATATGCTATCTATTAAAGGAGGTGCATATCATGCATGCATGGGAAGCCATACAAAAAACATTGAATTTTATTGAAGAAAATATTAGTGAAGAAATTGATATCGAACAGCTTGCTAAAGAATCAGCATTATCCCTTTTTTATTACCAAAGGTTGTTCTCCCGTCTTGTTAAGAAACCAGTCCGAGAATATATTAAGCTGCGCCGATTAGCTTACGCTTGTAAGTTGCTTGCTAATAAACAACTCCGAATTTTAGATGTTGCACTAGATTGTGGATTTGGAAGTCACGAAACATTTACAAGAGCATTCAAAGAAGCCTATAAAATGACTCCAGAGGAATATCGCAGGAAACCGGTAATGCTTAATCAGTTTGATAAGCCAGATTTACTGTTAAACTACACTATAATTGACGAAGGTGTGCCACTTATTAGTGATGGCATTGTGTTGGAGTTTAACCGTAAAACAATCTTGCACCCAATTCTTTTTATGGGATTCAAAGGTATTATTCCTATTGGGGGACAAATGCCACTTGGCGAAGCTACAGGTATAGATATGCCTGGTGAAGTCTGGGGAAAATTCCACCAAGAAAAACAAATCATTCCTCGGATACAGGGAGGACGCGAACTGGGAGTTGCGTATCTTGGTGATGTACCCGAAGGCTATTTCACTTACTTTGCTGGTGCGGAAGTGCCATGGCAAACAGAAGATTCTCGATTTGTTAAATGGGAGCTTCCTGCCAGAGAATATATTGTTTGCGGATTTGAAGCAGAAGATTTTGAACAACTTGTAACCGTAGTTCTCAATAAAGCTGTAAAATATAGTGGATTTTGGCTAGATAAACACGGATTGACAACGGATGTTTATTCTCCTGAAATGTACTATGACAGCTCACCAGGCAGTGTCTATATGGAATTGTGGATACCGGCATCAAAAAAGTGTTGATTTGTCGCCATAATAACGGTTTTTTTATTACCGTTGTTATGGTAGCAAGTGCGTGTTTACTTCATGTTCTATTTGATCGACATGCCATTTAATATTATTGTGTGCTGATGGTATCTACAATGGACATATGATGAATTCGTTCTACTGGGCCTCGTACAGCTAAGATAACAGACAAAAGGACGATTGCTACTATGATAGTAATTTCTACGAATGGAATATTCCATTGTTCGCCCCAGTGAAAGGTTACCAGTCTTGCATACAAAAACTTATTGACCATTAACCCGACAATACCGCCACAAAGACTTCCTGTGATTGCATAGGTTGAGGCTTCAGCAATAATCATTTTTATTAGCTGCCGATTACTTAAACCGATGGCACGAAATGCTCCATACTGCTTCATGCGAGATGAGACACTCATTGCAAGGCTATTTACCATATAATAATTTGAGGTATTAATGGAAGTCGGAAGATTATACATAATATGTTGAGTCAAATGGGTATACAGTAGTAGAAAAAGCGCTTATTCAAGGAGATATGCTTCCTGAGTATGTGTTAATATGTAAGGTGAGGAGAATATGAATATGAGTTTAGCAGATCCTAGTTCAGGCTTGCCAAGTGCATTTATTATCTTTGCATTTGTTTTTTGGATTTTAGAAAAAGGTCTTATAGTAGGGATTTTGATATATCTATATAAGATACATGGCATGATTAAAAAAAGAAGGAATAGAATAATTTAAAATTCTCATGATAGGCATTTATTAAAATTACCCTTTTTTATTATTAATAAGACTATTTTTGCAGAAAGTTTATAATCATTTATAATATTCTTAAACAAATAAATTTTTTATACTAGGGGGAGTGATTATGTCAAAAATAATTATTATAGAAGATGCCGAAACTATAAGAGAAGAACTTAGAACGTTCCTAACTAAATATGGATATGAGGTTGTTGCGCCAACAAACTTTGAACATATTATTGAATATACTCTAAGTGAGGAACCGGATCTAATACTTCTAGACATAAATCTGCCTGTATTTGATGGATACTATATATGTAGAGAAATAAGGAAAAGTTCAGATGTACCTATAATAGTAGTTACAAGCAGGGATAATGAGATGGATGAACTTATGAGTATGAATTTAGGTGCCGATGATTTTATTACAAAACCATATAATACTCAAATTCTTTTAGCAAGAATCACCTCTATACTAAGAAGAATTCAAGGAGTTCATATTCAAGATATAATTACCTATAATGATTTAAAGTTTAATTTGTCCAATGGATCTATTATATATAAAGGTAATTCAGCTGAACTGACAAAAAATGAAATTAAGATACTTTCTTGCTTGATTAAAAACAAAGGAAAAATCGTATCAAGGGATGATTTGATGGACTTCATGTGGAATTCAGATATTTTTGTAGATGATAATAATTTATCCGTTAATATTACCAGATTAAGAAAAAAACTTGAAGAAGTCGGAATGAAAGAGAGCATTGAGACAAGACGTGGATTAGGATATATACTACCATGAATATAAAAGATTATTTAAAAGATAGAACTTTATTCTTATTGATTCATTTTATGTTATTTACTATAGCGTGGGGCATTATGCTACTTATTGAAATGAGTACTCATATAATTATTCTGATTTTTTGCATCTGGTTTCTTCCTGTTTTTTCTTTTATAATTACAGAGTTTATTAAGCAAAAAAACTTTTATAATGAAGTAACCAACATAATGAATGATTTGGATATAAAGTACCTATTATCAGAGATTATTAAAGAGCCAGAATTTATAGAAGGTAAGTTCTTATATGATTTGTTAAAACAGGCGAATAAGGATATGCATGAACATGTAAAGAAGTATAAAGATATGGAAAGTGAATATAGAGAATACATAGAGACCTGGGTGCATGAGATAAAGACTCCTATTGCTTCAGCAAGACTAATTATAGACAATAATCAAGATGAAGTTACCAAAAACATTAATTATGAAATAAAAAAAATTGAAGAATACATTGAACAGGTATTATATTACTCAAGAAGTAATAATGTAAGCAAAGATTATATTATTAAAGAAATTTCTTTAACTACCCTAGTAAGAAACGCCATAAAGAGAAATTCCAGAGACTTTATAAGTAGAAAGATTTCTATAGATATGGAAGCTGTAGAGGGCACAGTGTATGGTGACGCTAAATGGTTAGAATTTATTCTAAATCAAGTGATAGGAAATTCCATTAAATACATCAGAGAAAAGGGTGGGAAAATAAAAGTATATACTGTTAAAAATGAAAACAATATTGCTCTTACAGTAGAAGATAACGGGATAGGTATTATAGATAATGATATAAATAGAGTTTTCGAAAAAGGTTTTACTGGAGAGAATGGAAGAAAATTTGGCAGGTCTACTGGAATAGGACTTTACTTGTGTAAAAAACTTTCTGATCAGCTTGGCTTAGGATTAAATTTAACCTCGAAAATTGGAGAGGGAACAAAGGTTAGCATCATCTTTCCTTTAGGTAAGGTTAACTTAATGAGTTGATTAACTTTGTAATAACGAGTTTGCAGCTACTGCACATTATAGTAGCTGTAAACTCGTTATTATTATTTTAAAAGACTTCACTATATTTCTAACCTTTCAGAAATGTAACTTTAATAAAATATAAACCAATATGTATTCATAAGTACCCCTGATAAGATAATAAGTGTAAATAAAAAATAGATTTAGGGGGAATTGAAATTGAAAAAAAATGTAATCTCAACAATAATAGTTATTCTTTTATTGATTAGCGTGTACTTCGCTTATACTTACTATAATGGCCCAAAGATTATAGAGGCCGTTGTATCAAAAAGTATCGATGATAATGGAAGGCCTATAAGTATAACCACTAAGTTTTCACCAGAAGATATAGTTTGTTTTGCAGCGAAGGGCAATAGATTCTGGGTTAAAGAAGCACAAGTTGTATGGTATAAAGGCAAAGTTAAAACAGCAAACAGATTTTTGGTTGAAGAAGATATAGTTATAAGCGATGCCGGGTACTTCTCTACCAAACTATCCGTTCCAGAAGGGCTTGAAGAAGGACATTACAGTGTCAGTGTATATGTAAATGGTAGGGATGTTATTGAAACTCACACCGAGTTTGATGTGAAAAGATAAAGATATATGAAATTATGGGGGAAAAGGAATGAATAATATATTAAGCGTTGAAAAAATTGAAAAATACTATGGCAATAAGGGGAATATAACAAAGGCAATTGACAATATAAGCTTTAAGGTAGATAAGGGAGAGTTTGTTGGAATAATGGGACCGTCAGGTAGTGGCAAGACTACTCTTTTGAATTGTATTTCAACTATTGATACCGTTACAACTGGGCATATTGTCATAAATGGTCAGGATATTACAACACTAAAGGCAAAGAACATTGAAGAGTTCAGACGTGATGAATTGGGTTTTATATTTCAGGATTTTAACCTTCTTGACACCCTAACGGCCTATGAAAATATAGCACTAGCCCTAACAATACAAAAGAGGAAAGTTATTGAAATAGATAAATTTATAAAAAAAATTGCAGAGAAGCTTGAAATTACGGAGGTTCTAAAAAAGTATCCTTTTCAAATGTCAGGGGGGCAAAAACAACGAGTAGCTTCTGCGAGAGCCTTAGTTACTGAGCCCTCACTCATACTAGCGGATGAACCTACTGGTGCTTTGGACTCTAAATCATCAAGATTGCTTTTGGATTCATTTGAAAAGTTGAACAAAGAATTTCAATCTACGATACTGATGGTTACCCATGATGCCTTTACAGCTAGTTATGCTCATAGAATCTTGTTTATAAAAGATGGTAGGATTTTTAATGAATTGATACGTGGCAGGGATACGAGAAAAGAATTTTTTAATAAGATCATTGAAGTTGTAACCTTGTTAGGGGGTGACATAGGAGATGTTTTCTAAAATAGCAATCAATAATGTAAAAAGAAGTTTTAAAGATTATTTCATATATTTTATTACCTTAACTTTTGCAGTATGTATATTTTACAGTTTTAATTCTATTGAAGCTCAAAATTCAATGCTTGAAATGGGCAAAAGTACTACGGAGTTTATGTCTACATTAAATACGCTCATAGCTGGAGCGTCAGTATTTGTAGCTTTTATTCTTGGTGGACTTATAGCTTATGCTAATAATTTTTTAATAAAGAAACGAAAAAGAGAGCTGGGCATATACATGACATTAGGTATGTCAAAAGGTAAAATTTCAAGAATATTAATTATTGAAACGATCTTAATTGGTCTGATATCTCTAATTATTGGGATTGTACTTGGAATTATAGTTTCGCAAGGTCTATCCATATTAACAGCGAAACTTTTAGCCGTTAGCATAAATCAATATAAATTTATTATTTCAGTAAGTGCAGTGATTAAATCTGCCCTATACTTTGGTATAATATTTATTCTAGTAATGATCCTTAATCAGCGCACTATTTCTAAATATAAGTTGATTGATATGCTAAATGCATCAAAGAGAAATGAAAAAATTAAGCTGAATAATCCTTTACTCTCAATAGTTGTATTCTTTTTATCTATAGCAATGTTGGTAGGTGCATATATACTAATATTGAAGGTTGGATTAGAAACTGAAAGTATTTTATTTCTAGTTTCTATCATGATGGGAATTATAGGAACTTTGTTATTCTTTTTTAGTCTCTCTAATTTCTTTATCAATATTGTACAAAAGAATAGAAAAGTATATTTTAAAAATTTAAATATATTCGTACTAAGACAAGTGAATAACAAGATAAATACGAATTTCTTATCAATGACTGTAATCTGTCTTATGATTTTTTTAACAATTACACTTTTATTCACTATGTTTAGCTTCAAAGGTAGTTATGATAAGATGATAAAGGGAAATACTTCTTTTGATGGTACAATTCAACTTTTTATCAATCAAGAAGATCAAAAGGTAAAAGATATTAAAGAATATATGGACATAATGGATTTTAAATATAATGATTATGAAAAACAGATGTTTTTCAATGAATATAAACTTAATATAACTATAAATGACTTATTAAGCGAATATTTGACTAAGCAAGAAAAAAAGGATTTTGCTGAAAACTATATAGATGGTCCTGTGTCTACTATAAAAGTATCAGAATATAATTCAATTCTAGAACTTAAAGGGCAGTCACCTATTACTCTAAGTGAAGAAGAGGTCTTGGTTGTGTCCAATTATGAACAAATGAATAATGCTCTATCTATATTTATGGAAAATGAAGACACTATAAATATAGATAATAAAATATTCACCATTAAAAATGAAGTCCCAATAAAGGAAAACATAGTTACTACAGGATCTTATCTGAACTTCTTCTATCTAGTTGTCCCTGACCAGTTCTCTGGAGAGTTAAGTTTATATTCCACAGGATTCAATATAATGTTTGAAGAGAATGATCCTAAACAATCAGAAGAAACATTCTCTAACTTCTTAAATGAGATTTCAGAGAATGTAGAATATAGCTCTATCGAAGTTATCGGAAATACAATAGAGCTGGTACATTTAAGAGTATACGGATCAACAACAATGATTGTATTTCTGGGTGTATATTTAGGTATAGTGTTTTTAGTATCGAGTGCAGCAGTACTAGCATTGCAACAATTGTCTGATATAAGCGATAGCCTTGATAGATATAAGTCTCTTAAGAAAATCGGTGTTACTAACAAATTAATAAACAAAGCGATATTACAACAGAATTTAATATATTTTATGATACCTTTATCTTTAGCAATTATTGACTCAATAGTTGGAATGATTGTAATTAATAAGATATTCAGTGCTTACAACAGTAGTTTAATAGGAAGTTCTTCATTGATGATATCTCTCGCTCTAGCTATAATATATGGTGGATACTTTTATGCAACCTATGTAAGCTCTAAAAATATAGTTCGAAACAGTAATTAATAAGTTGTGTTGTATATTTAGAAAAGCAAGAGAACTGAATCCGGAGTTTTCAGGAATAATGGATGGCTTACGCTGGGAGGTGGGGAGATTCTTCTGTAATCCAAGCAAACCGAAATGTAGTAAATGCCCTTTTAAATGAAGAAATTTTGTCGAACCTATGCTGCATGGTTTAATAATAGACATCATCGAGTTGGTATCTATTTCAAGATCGATTTATAGGAACAATAAAGCAATAAGGGAGGAGTAGAAGGTATGGATATCGTTAGTGTTGACGCCAGTAATATTAATACGGAACATATATGCTGCGCCATTTCAGATAAAAAGGGAGAAACTTGTGTTTCTTCCAAAAAGGAATGGATGAAAAATCAATTTAAAGAAGGTCTTGTTTTTAAAAAGTTTGATGCCAGAGGAAAAGTCTTTATAGAATATATTCCTGCTGAAAATGCATGGTGTCCTATTGAGGCAGAAGGTTATATTTTTATTAATTGCTTTTGGGTTTCAGGTCAGTTTAAAGGCCAGGGATATGCGAATAAGCTATTGGATGAATGCCTTAACGATGCCAAAGCACAAAACAAGAAAGGGCTTGTTATTCTTTCGTCTGCAAAGAAAATGCCGTTTTTATCAGACCCCAAGTATTTGGAATATAAAGGATTTAAGACTTGTGATACAGCAAATCCATATTATGAACTTTTGTATCTGCCATTTCAAGAAAATGAATTAAAACCGAAATTCAAGGATTGCTGCAAGAATGCCTCAATAGAAGATAAGGGAATGGTTTTATACTATACAAATCAGTGTCCATATACGGACAAGTATGTTCCATTGATAGCTGAGATAGCAAAAACAAAGGGTCAAACTATAAAGCTAAACAAGGTAGAATCAAAGGAGCAGGCTCAAAATGCACCTGCACCTTTTACAGCCTATAGTTTTTTCTATAATGGCAAGTTTGTGACCAATGAGATTTTCTCGGGAAACAAGTTTGCGAAGTTTTTAGAAGAAATAGAAGTATGAAACTGTAATAATAAATTCTGCATTATTATTAAGATGGAGTAAACGAGCATAATCTTTGAAGATAAATACAAGGATTTCATGCTCTTTCTGCAATTATCTACCTGTCTTACATATGCCTTGGAGAAAAAATATTGCTTTCGAGATTGATAATCATATTACAGAACCAGTTACATACAAAAAATTACCGATGATCTTCAAAATCTTGTTATAACCAAACGAGATTTTTTCAAGAAATTATTCTATTAATATCTTAGCAGTTTATGTTCTACGTCTAATAACAATAAATTTTCAAACTATATTGACATAATAAAAAGTTATACATATAATAAACATATGCACAGATATTCACGCGTTCATATATTCACATATAATAAAGAGGTGACTTTATGGGAGAGAAAGATAATATTGATAGTTGTAATTGTACCGTCATACATGAAGATGTCGTCAATAGGGTAAAAGCAGATATGATTCAGGAAGAAAAACTTTATGATTTAGCTGATTTTTTCAAAGTCCTTGGTGATAGCACAAGGATAAGGATACTTAGTGCCTTATTTCAAGCTGAAATGTGTGTTTGTGACATTGCTTCACTTCTAAGTATGAACCAATCTGCAATCTCACACCAGCTGAGAGTATTAAAACAAGCAAGATTGGTTAAGTACAGAAGGGATGGTAAAGTAGTTTATTATTCTTTAGAGGACGAACATGTTAAGAGTATATTTGACCAAGGTTTAATTCATATTGATGAGAAGAATTAATAGTAGAGGGTTGAGTTTATGAAAAAAGAGATACTGCTGGAAGGCTTATGCTGTGGAAACTGTGCTGCAAAGATAGAAAGAGAATCAAACAATATTGATGGTGTGAAGTCTGCAGTAGTGGATTTTATATCAACGAAGCTTATTATGGAGATAGATAATCCATCTAAGCAAAATACCATTATTGAAAAGATTAAGGAAATCGTTAAAATAATAGAGCCAGATGTTAATGTAATTGTTCTTGAAAGCAAAAGTAAGATATCCAAAGAACATAATCAAGAACACGAGCATGGCAATTCTAATAAGGCAGATATCATTAAGTTTACCGTCGGTGCCGCAATTTTTGGAGTAGCAATTGCTACAAAGTTTCCAAATGCAGTAGAGCTAATACTATATCTCATAAGTTACGTAATTGTAGGTGGAAAAGTAGTCTTTAGAGCACTTAATAATATTCGCAGAGGACAAGTATTTGATGAAAACTTCCTTATGAGCATAGCAACCATTGGTGCATTTTTTATTGGTGAATATGCTGAAGGTGTTGCAGTTATGCTTTTCTATCAGATTGGTGAGATCTTCCAAGGTATAGCTGTTAATCGCTCGAGAAAATCTATCACAGCGCTTATGGATATAAGGCCTGATTTTGCTAATCTTAAGATAGGGGATGAACTTAGAAAAATTGATCCTGAAGAAGTTTGTATTGGTGATATCATAGTAGTTAAACCTGGAGAAAAGGTACCGCTTGATGGTAAGGTTATTGAAGGAAACTCCATGGTAGACACCTCAGCTTTAACTGGAGAATCCGTTCCTAGAGAAGTAGTGGTAGGTGATGATATTTTAGGTGGAGTTATTAACAAGAATGGCCTTTTAACAATTGAGGTACAAAAGGAATTTGGAGATTCAACTGTTGCAAAGATCCTTGATTTGGTTCAAAATGCAAGCAGCAAGAAGGCTCCTACAGAGAACTTTATAACGAAGTTCGCGAGGTACTATACACCTGTTGTTGTTTTCGCAGCAGTTGCTTTGGCTGTAATACCACCACTTATTATAGAGGGTGCAACATTCTCACAGTGGCTTTATAGGGCCTTAGCTTTCTTAGTAGTATCCTGTCCATGTGCTTTAGTAGTTTCTATTCCTCTTGGATTCTTTGGAGGTATAGGTGGAGCTTCAAGAAACGGAATACTTGTAAAGGGTGGGAACTACCTTGAGGCACTAAATAATGTTGAGATCGTTGTTTTTGATAAAACAGGAACACTTACAAAGGGTGTATTTAAAGTAACTGACGTAAAGCCACAAAAGAATATCTCTAAAGATGAACTTATAGGTTTTGCAGCTCATGCGGAAAGCTACTCTAATCACCCAATAGCTACCTCTATCGTAAGTGCTTATGGTAAGGAAATAGATAAGGATTTAATAAAAGATTATGAAGAAATTTCAGGTCATGGCGTTAAGGTAATAGTTGAAGGCAAAGAAGTTTTAGCTGGAAATAATAAGTTAATGAGTAAAGAAAATATACCATTTGAACAGTTTGAATCTATAGGTACAGTAGTTCATATTGCTGTAGATAAAAAATACGTAGGATACATAGTAATATCTGATGAAATTAAAGAGGACTCAGCTAAGGTAGTAAAGGCACTAAAGGCAATTGGTGTTAAAAAGACTGTTATGCTAACTGGCGATAATAAAACAGTTGGAAGCAAAGTTGCAAAGGAGCTGGGACTTGATGAAGTTCATGCAGAACTC
This sequence comes from Alkalibaculum bacchi, assembly GCF_003317055.1. Classification (NCBI taxonomy): domain Bacteria; kingdom Bacillati; phylum Bacillota; class Clostridia; order Eubacteriales; family Eubacteriaceae; genus Alkalibaculum; species Alkalibaculum bacchi. The sequence continues at coordinate 160,133 of NZ_QNRX01000006.1, read as the reverse complement.
TTACCGGATCAAAAAGTTGAAAAACTAGAACTTTTAGATAAAGAGAAATCATCTAAAGGTAAGCTGATATTTGTAGGTGATGGTATAAATGATGCACCCGTATTAGCTAGAGCAGATATAGGTATAGCAATGGGGGGCGTTGGTTCTGATGCCGCTATAGAAGCTGCTGACGTAGTTATTATGACGGATGAACCTTCAAAGATTGCGACAGCTATTAAAATAGCTAAGAAAACAAGAACAATAGTAATGCAAAATATAGTTTTTTCTTTAGGTATTAAAGCTATTATACTAGTACTTGTAGCTATGGGATTAGGTACTATGTGGGAAGCAGTGTTTGGTGATGTTGGAGTAACATTAATTGCTGTGCTAAACTCAATGCGTGCAATGAAAAATAATTAAAAGAGATATCCATTCTCGCTTTGATGAAGGTAGTAAAAAGAAAGTTATAACAAGAAAATGTCTTTACTAGCAGTATAAGATAGAAAAATGTTGATCAATCAGCAGCAAGATTTATGTAAATATCATAATATCATGAACCCAAAGAGATTTTATAATAAGTCGCTTTGGGCTTTTTAAGTGAACATAATATTACCTTATTTTTCAAATATTGACTCGCTATAAGTCTATTGCTGTATTAAAACGTTAATTTTGTTTTTTATATTTTTTCAAATAAAGTAAAAGGATAATGATTTTTTGGCGAAGAATGAAAAGTGAGAGATTTCTTTGTTGTTGGATGCTCCAATGTTAATGTCTTTGCCCACAAAGCAATCTGTGTCCACTCTTTTTGTTTTGCAAATCTTTTGTTGTATTTCGTATCTCCCCACAAGGGAAGCTGTGCATTGGAAAGCTGTACTCGGATTTGGTGATGCCTACCCGTTTTTAAAACTATTTTAAGTAGGGATAAAACTCCGTGTTCTGGGGTATCTAGGGTTTCTAGTAAGTCATATTCTAAGATGGCTTCCTTTGCATTGGCAGTATCCTTTGATACAATCTTAGACAAATTGTTTTTACCTTGTTTAAGAAGGAAATCCACCAAAACAGCATGATTTTTTTCTGGAACACCACAGACAATACCGTAGTAAACTTTCCCAATCTCTTTTTGCTGTATCTGCTGCGAAAGCCTTTGATTGGCTATCTTTGTTTTTGCAAAAACCATGGCACCTCCAACAGGCCGATCTAATCGCTGAATCAATCCTACATATGGTGATTTTGCAACTGGATATTTGATTTTCAAATGCTCACTTACATAAGTCAACATATCTTTATCTCCAGTTTTATCCCTCTGTGAAGGAATTTTAGGTGGTTTTTCTACTACAATTATATGGGAATCTTCGTATAAGACTTTCAAATTCATAATCGCTCCTTTATAATCTAATATTTTGTTGAAATACTCTTTTGCTTCATAAGTGATTTGATTTCATGACTATTAATCAAATCGTTTGTAAGTGGTATATTTATTTATTATAGCAGTTATAGTGAATACATCAAAAAATTCTATAACCAATATAGATTTTTATTTAATCCACCATAAAGACACCGTTTTCTAAACACGTTCATAATAGAAATGTTATCTAAGGGGAAAATCTTTTTTATTTTTCTATTACTTGACTCAATCAGTATGGAAAGCTTGCTTGACATATAGATGAATAATTGATATATTCCTTATGGAAAGTAAACTTTCCATAAGGAAATAGGAGGTAAACTGTATTGTGAAAAACAAGTTAGAGCAACTAAGAAAAGAGCGTGGAATAAAACAAGAGGAACTTGCAGATATTTTACAAGTTTCTCGTCAAACTATTGGTTCTCTCGAAAATGGACGTTACAATCCATCTATTGTTTTAGCGTTTAAAATTGCGCGCTATTTTGGTATACCAATCGAAGAAATTTTTATTTATGAGGAGGAGAAAGGTGAGAAGTAATAAATTGTCTATGGAAATGTTTAAGCTTATATTGCTTATAGGAGTTGCTGACGTATTTATCATATTAGGATGCTATATAATTCCATCCTTGTTGTTGGACGGTATAAAAAGCTTGGAACTCTTTTCAGCAATGATATGCTAATTATTGAAAATGGTAGAAGGGATGTGATCTCATGAAACAAATTTTATTGGTTGAAGACGATGTTATGATTGCTTCTGGGCTTGTCTATGCGTTGGAAAATGAGGGATATGCACCGACTCATTGCAAGGATATTGATACCGCATTCAGTGAGATTATAACAAACAAATTTGATCTGGCAATTCTTGATATGCAGTTGCCAGATGGGACGGGATTTGACATCAGCCAAAAGCTAAAAAACACAGGTACTGCAATAATTTTTTTAACAATCGTAGACGATGAAAATAAAATTGTCCGTGCATTTGATGATGGGGCTGCTGATTATATTACAAAACCTTTTCGACTTCGAGAACTGCTAGCTCGTGTAAAGCGAACATTAAAAGCGAGCGGTGGAGCAGATAAACCTGAACTTCTCTTTGTTGGGAACGTGAATATTGATACAACAGCAGGGAAGGTATTTGTAGGGACGAGGCAAGTGGACTTAACGGCGCTTGAATATCGTCTACTTTTGATTTTTGCTTCTAATAAGTCACGGCTTTTAACGCGTACACAAATATTAGAAAATATTTGGGATTACGGTGAGCATTTTGTGGAGGATAATACTCTAACAGTCTACGTGAAACGATTGCGTGAAAAACTTGGGGATGCTGTAAAAATCGAAACTGTTAGGGGGATTGGATATCGTGTTGATTAAAAAGAAAGAAATCATAGAGTTATCAGACAATATCCGTAGTGCCATTGATGGAAAGGATATTGATTTTCGCGATAATCGAGAAGGCCCATTTAGCATTTTGAGAAATGATATCAATACCCTTGTCCATATTAAAAATGAGCAGATGAATTCTGCACAGTTGGAGCGTGATTTGTTGGCAGACTATTTAGCAGATATTTCCCATCAGTTAAAAACTCCAATTACTTCTATGATGATTATGGCAGAGCTGTTAGACACTGCACCTGTAGATAAGCAGAAAGAATTTATTGGCAATATTAAAATCAGTCTTGTACATATGGAATGGCTTGTCTCAACACTACTAAAAATGGCAAGGCTTGATTCTGGAGCAGTAGATTTTTCCAGAGTGACGATACAGGCAGGTGAATTGATTAAGAGCGCATTGAAACCACTAGGGATTTTGTTAGATGTGAAAAATCAGTCGGTGGAAATATTAAATGATACAGAGTTATCTTGTGATAAGCGTTGGACGGTGGAAGCTCTGACGAATTTGTTGAAAAATGCATCGGAATATTCCCCAGTAAACAGTAAAATCTATGTAAATAGTGGAGTCAATCCAATATACAGTTGGATTTCGATCACAGACAGTGGAGAAGGATTGCGCAAAGAACAGTATGCAAGTCTTTTCAAACGTTTTGAATATTCTAAGAGTGAAAAAGGTTACGGAATAGGCCTACCGTTGGCTCTATCTATTGTGAGAGGTCAAAATGGAGATATTGAAATTGATGGGGGCGGGCATGGCAAAGGAGCCACTTTTTCTATAAAATTTTACAAGTGAATAGATTGTCACTTTAAAAAGTTTGATAGTCACTAAGCAGTCACTTTCACTTGCTATACTGTTTTCATAAAATATAGGAGGGAAAAGAAATGGCTGTATTAGAGGTCAAAAGACTTACAAAAATATATGGTAGTGAAGATACAAAGATTACCGCACTAGATCATGTTAGTTTCAGTGTGAATAAGGGAGAATTTGTTGCAATAATTGGTGCATCAGGATCTGGAAAATCAACGCTTATGAATTTAATAGGGGGAATTGACAGACCAACAGAGGGAAGCATATTTATTGACAAAAGAGAAATTTTTAAGCTGAGTGAAAGTGAGCTCGCAATTTTTCGCAGACGAAATATTGGTATGATATATCAATTTTATAATTTAATCCCAACACTTACAGCAGAAGAAAATATAATGCTCCCTCGTTTACTTGATAACCGAGGGGATGATAGGGATAAACTTTCCTCTATTTTAGAAATGATTGGACTTTCCGAGCGTGCAAAGCATTTGCCAAGTCAATTGTCAGGTGGACAACAGCAAAGGGTGTCCGTAGGAAGAGCAATGATCAATGATCCTGCATTTATTCTTGCAGATGAACCAACAGGTAATCTGGATAGTAAGACAAGTCATGAGATCATAGATCTTCTTAAATTCGCAAACAAAAAATGTCGTCAGACACTGCTTCTTATTACTCACGATGAGAAAATAGCTTTGCAGGCAGATCGCATCATCACCATAGGAGATGGAAAAATTCTTTCAGATGAGGTGATGAAACCATGAAAATAACTGCAAAATTAGCATATAGTCAACTGAAAATAAATCGATCCAGAACACTATGGACCCTGATTGCAATAGCACTGTCAACAGCCTTGACAACTGCTATTTGCAGTTTTGTTTCCAGTGGCAATGCAATGCTTGTAGATTTTTTAGGCGAGAATTATGGTGTGTATGGCAAAAGTTATCTGATGTTATTGCTGATTCCGGCTGTTATTTTTGGAGTCCTCATTATTGCTATGTCTGTGACAGTTGTATCGAATGTCTTTCGAATAAGTGCGCAGGAACGAGTTACAGAGTTTGGAATCATGAAATGCACTGGTGCAACCCAAAAACAAATTTTAGATACTGTTATGTATGAGAGTATTTGGCTTTGTGCAATTGGCATTCCAGTGGGGATTTGCTTAGGTCTGATTCTAGCTTTTGCTGGAATTCATGTTGCAAATCATTTCTTTGGTGATTTGAATAGTTTGGCTCATATCATGATTAATGAAATCAATCTGTCTTTGCATTTCGTATTCTCATGGCAGGCAATACTTCTGTCTGCAGTCCTCTGTTTTATGACTGTGATGTATTCAGCTTGGCGTCCAGCACATAAAGCTGCAAAAGTTCCGGCGATAGAGTGTATACGCGGAGCAGGAGAAACAAGGATAAATACAAAGCCCTTAGGCACGAGCTACTTGGTGGAGAAATTGTTTGGATTTGAAGGAACACTTGCTGATAAAAACTTAAAACGGAATCATCGTAATTTTCGCGCAACGGTGATTTCTCTTTCTGTTGGTGTGATTTTGTTTATAAGCCTTGGTGGGTTACAAAGTCAAGCCAATGCGATAGAAGATTATATGAATCCAGGTATGGATCAAACGGTGATATCTGAGTATATTTCTGATTATGCAAATGAAATAGATGAGGGAACTGGAAGAGAGAAAACCATATATTTACATCCCATTGATAGTGAATCGGCAAATAGAGTAACACAAAAATTAGAAGAGTTTGAAGATACTAGTGTATTTGGGATAGGAAATGATATGGATACGTATTATACTGTTTTATCCAAAGAATTAATTTCCGTCAAGATGCAGGAGGCATTTGAAGATGAGGCACGGCTAAACTATGAATTTCCTGTAGAGATCATCACGCTGGATCAGAAAAATTATGCAAAGCTCTGTGAGAAAGCTAAAGTTCCAATTGGGTCTACAATTCTATTGAATCATTATAGCTATAATGACTTTGGACATGAAGTGAGCCTGGAACCTTTCTTGTCATCTATAAAAAAAATGGAGCTTGTAAAAGCCAATGGAAGTATCTTGGATATACTCATACAAGGAATCTTAACACAGGAGCAAATTCCTCAAGAACTTTTTTACCCGAATACAAATCCAGTACGTCTGGTTGTGCCAAAGGCGATGGTTCGAGGCTTCTCCTGGTACTCTGCACCTGCGGACATAGATGGATTTATCGAGCATTCAAACAAAGTACTGGAGGATGTATTCCCGAGTGAGGTGAATTCTTCTTATATGGAGGAAGGATTTAATACACGAGTTTACAAAATCAATGATTATATAAAGGTTATGAATATTGCAATTTCGTTGGCAGCAGTATTTATGTATAGTTTTGTAGCATTACTTATGCTCATTGGACTTACAAATGTTATTAGTACATTATCAACCAATGTATTGATGCGCTCACGAGAATTTGCAGTGTTAAAAAGTGTAGGTATGACACCAGAAAGCCTGAGACGGATGTTGAACTATGAAAGTATACTATGTTCTATCAAAGCCCTTTTATATGGAATTCCTATTGGTATGGCCGTGACTTTTTTTGTCAATTTACCTATCCGAACAATATTCCCAATACCGTATAAAATGCCATGGCTTTCAATAATACTATGTGTATTGGTAGTATTTATAATAACCTGGAGTACTACAAGATATGCAGCTCATAAATTAAAGAATCAAAATATAATTGATTCCATAAGATCGTAAAGCGGGAGGCAGACACAAAAGATTGATAAAAAGTATAAAGAGAAGATATATTAGCTGATAATAACTAAAAATGCCGACTGTATTCTCAGTCGGGCATTTTTGCGTTTTTATTACAAATAGACAATGCAGATACAAAGAAAGATTCTATTTTATTTTAAATCCTTATAAATTCCTTATAATTACCTTCTATACTTTAATTAAAGACGAAATGCAGGATAAAAACAGGAGGTAATTAGGATGTCAGATTATATTTTACAAACAAAAGGCTTAACGAAGAAATTTAAAAACCAAATTGTTGTAGACAATACTTCATTGTCTATTAGGAAGAATTCTGTATTTGGATTGCTTGGACCAAATGGTGCAGGAAAATCTACTATGCTAAAAATGATAATAGGGATTATGACACCAAACTCTGGAGAAATATTATTTGAAAATCGTCCATGGAGTAGGGCAGATTTAAAAGATATTGGAGCATTAATTGAGAGTCCCGCTGTATATCCAAATTTAACAGCTATGGAGAACCTAAAAGTTGCTTGTACATTGTATGGTCTCTCTGATACTAGAGCAGAAGAAGTCTTAAATATAATTGATCTTGAAAACGTAGGAAAGAAGAAAGTAAAGAATTTTTCCATGGGAATGAAACAGAGGCTAGGTATTGGTATTGCTATTATCAATAAACCCAAACTATTAATCTTAGATGAGCCTACAAATGGATTAGATCCCATTGGCATAGAAGAATTAAGAAAGTTAATTAGATCTTTTCCTCCTCAAGGAATGACAGTAATCTTATCGAGTCATATTCTATCAGAAGTAGCACAAGTAGCTGATGAAATAGGAATTATATCCAACGGCATTATTGGACATACAGGCAAAATAAATAAGAAGGATGATCTTGAAAAAATATTTATGGATATTGTACGAAGAAATAGAGGTACAAGACAATGAGGGATATTATTAGAGCAGAATTTTTAAAAAGTAAAAGAACAACTGTAAATAAGTTTGCTATAATAACACCTCTGTTTACACTTTTATTATGTACATTATGGGGTGGAGGTCAAAATGGAGCGTATAATTGGTGGTATGTAATGTTTCTTCCAGGGATGTTAGCGATTATTTCTGCCCAGATAATTACAAGGGAGAAGGATATTTCCTATAAAGGAGTGTCTTTATATCCACAAGATAAAGGTACAGTTTGGTTCGGAAAAATACTCTATATTAGTATTCTATTTGTATTCTCTAGTGTGATCTTTATGGTAGGGATTCATGGTATTGGTCTTATATTTGAATCAATTATCCCATTAAAATCAAATATTCTTGCAACAGTGATATTAATACTAACATTCTTATTTAATATACCACTTAGCATGTTTTTGACGGTACAATTTAATATGTTTGTTGCCGTTCTCTTTAATATAGCTATGACAATGATTGGAGTACTATCCTTCGATACAACTTCAATATTGAAATTTTTTCCATATAGGACATCATCCGCATTAATGGCTCCAGTTCTTCATATTTTACCTAATGGTCTTCCAGTATCAGAAAGCAGTCTTCACCTAAACGGAGATATGGTTATAAGAGATACTGTGATTAGTATTATTATTTTTATTATATTAACTATTTTGACATCCCTGTGGTTTAGGAAAAGAGAGGCAATTTAAAATGCTACAGTTAGAAAAACTCCTAAAAGCTGATATAATGAAATTAAAATCTACTCAGATTGTGTGGATGCACTTATACATACCTATTTTAGGACTGATACTATTTTTAAGTTATTATTTATACTCTCCCTGGGACAGTATGAGTAAAATTTCGGCATATTTACAAGTATTATGTATGATTTTTCCCATATTAATCGGGATAATTACTTCAATGATGGCCGATCAAGAGTATGTGGCAGGATGTTATAGAAATCTTTTGGCAAGCTCAGAAACAAGGTGTTTATCATTTTTAAGCAAACTTATTTTAGTGCTGGCATTTGGAGCGCTTAGTACAATTATAGCCGTTTTAGGTTTTTATATAGGGTATACCTTTATAGAGGACATAATATTTCCTTTTACTATGTATTTAAAGGTTGCGGGAGTATTAATATGTAGTAATATTTTTTTATATATTTTGCATTTCTTTTTAAGTTTAAGATTCTCGAAGGGGATTTCCATTGGGATAGGAATTGTAGAATCCCTTATATCAGCATTGTTTTTAACAGGCATGGGAGATGGCAGGTGGCCCTTTTTACCTAGTTCATGGAGTATCAGATTTATTAGCTCTTTACTTATGAAATATCAAGATAGTGGTGGCGCTTTTAGAGACCCAGCTTTAACCTTAGGAATCATGATATCTATTGTTGGAACAATACTATCTTTGATAATTATAGTAGCATGGTATACAAAGTGGGAAGGGGAAAAGTCAGAGGAATAGGAGAATTATTGTGGCGAATATTTTAGCTGTAGATGACGATAAATCCATTTTAGATTTAATTGAGAATGTACTAAATAAAAGTGGGCATTTTGTCAAAAAAATAAACGAGCCAGAAAAGGTTTTTCAAGAAAATTTAAGCTACTATCATCTCATAATATTAGACATAATGATGCCTAATATTGATGGTTTTCAATTATGCACTAGAATAAGAGGATCGGTCGATTCACCTATTTTATTTCTTACTGCAAAATCAGACGAAACAGATATCATTAAAGGATTGGGGTTAGGAGGAGATGATTTTTTGATGAAACCCTTCGGAGTTCAAGAACTCCGTGCAAGGGTAGATGCTCATATTAGGAGAGAACAACGAGAAAAAATCAACTCTGTAATTATTGATAATATTAGGTTTTCAATTTCCAGTAAAGAGTGTTTTGTATTAGATAATAAGGTACCACTTACAAAAAGTGAATATGAAATAAGTGAATACTTAGCTCTTAATCGAGGCAAGACATTTTCTAAGGAACAAATATTTGAAGTTGTTTTTGGATATGAGAGAGAGAGTAATTTAAGTGCAATTGTTGAACATATAAAAAACATACGAGCTAAGTTTACTCAATTTAAAGAAGAACCTATAAAGACAGTTTGGGGAATAGGGTATAAATGGGAATAAGAAAAAGTACAAAACTACGTACAACTTTTATTAAATATGTTGTATCCCTTGGTTTACTTATTATTATTTTAATATTAGTGAACTATTACTTGTTCATTGTAGCCTCCATTGGAGTTTATCCAGCAAATTATTCAGAAAAAATAATTCAAAGTAATTACGATGAGTTAAAGAATTTACCTAGGGTGACCATAGAACTATTGACTCCAATGTGTAATTTTGGTGTTTATTCTGAGGAAGGAGATTTTCTATATGGAAATTTTTCTTCTAAGGATATAAAAATAAACTGGGATAGATATCAACAAGGAAAAACATCAACAGGTTTAGAAAAGTATATAATAACGATTGATCGTGATGAGGGGATATTGATTATTACCTATCCTTTAACTGCGCAATATAGAAATGAAATTTTAAGGAGAACTTTACCTAATGCTGAGTTGACAATAGTGATTGTATTTTTTATTCAGCTTATAGCTTTGATCATTTTGTGGTCTAATCGATTTGCCAAAAAGGTTAATAATGAATTAAAAACCCTTCTAATACCAATGGCAAAAATACAAGAACAGAACTTAGATTTTAATGTAGGTACGAGTAATATAGAAGAAATCAGCATGGTTCTTAAAGGGATTGATAAGATGAAAAACTCATTAAAAAAGGCCCTAGAAGAACAATGGTCAGTAGAACAGCAAAAGAGAGAACAAATATCAGCTTTAGCACACGATATAAAAACGCCTTTAACGATAATTAAAGGGAATGTTGGATTACTTGGTGAAACAAATTTGACAAATGAGCAGAAATCTTATTGCGGTTATATTGAGGAAAGTAGTGAACACATGGAGGGATATCTAAAAAGTTTGCTGACTATTACAAAAAAAGAAATTGATTATCGTAAATCTGATGAAATCATCAGCGCTATGAAAACAACAAATTTTATAAGAAGCCAGGGAGAGGCTCTTGGAAAAATTTATGATCTCAATATGATATGGAACATAGATATTGAAGAAGATTTATATATACAAGGAAACAAAGATGAATTTGAAAGAGCATTGATGAACATTTTGTCAAACGCAGTAGAGTTTTCTTCAAAAAATTCTAGTGTTATTATTAATGGTTTTATTGATAATTCTTATCTCATTATCCAAGTAATAGACCAGGGGAATGGTTTTTCTAAAAAAATGCTAAAGTATGGAAAACAGCGATTTACAATGGATAATGATAGCAGAACCAAAACTGGACATCATGGATTAGGTTTATATATAGCAAACACCATTATTACAAAATATCATGGAGAACTTATATTATCCAACGATAAGAATGGTGGTGGGTCCGTTACAACTAAGATTCAAATTTTCCAAAGAGACATGTCGCCGAACCGCTGAGTTTGTCGCACAACAGAGTTACAAAAGCGAAAAGGAATATCGCTATTTTTTAGAAGAACTCGGTTATTGTTTGGGAATATATTGATAAAGGATTCATTTCCAATAGGGTGATTGCATTTGGCACATTAGGAGTGTTATGCTTCATGCCAACAATAAAGTATCAAAAAAGAATTTCTTTATTTTTAGGACATTCAAATATCGAAGAATAATAGATATACGATGAAAGAAAATCGCAGTTGAATATAAATATAGAATTAGAGGAGGAGAAAATGTACTACTCGATACATTACAAATCGACCGTTGGGGATATATTGCTTGCAAGTGATGAAGATAGTATTATTGGTCTGTGGATTGGCGAACAGAAATATATCGGAAACACAATGCCAAAAAATATTATCGAAAAAGATGATATTCCAATACTTAAAGAAGGTATAGCATGGTTAGATGATTATTTCACTGGTAAGAAACCAAAAATATCTAGGCTACCTCTTGCTCCTATAGGTGGTGAGTTTAGACAGCAGGTGTGGAAAATTCTCACTGAAATACCCTATGGTGAGCTGACAACATACGGTCATATGGCGAAAGAAGTTGCAAAACGCATAGGGAAAAACAGGATGTCTGCTCAAGCTGTAGGTGGTGCTGTGGGACACAATCCCATATCTATCATTATACCTTGTCATCGTGTAGTAGGCACCAACGGAAGTCTGACCGGTTATGCAGGTGGAATTGAAAAAAAGGTAAAGCTACTAGAGCATGAAGGAGTGGATATGACTGGATTATTTGTGCCCCAAAAATAAAAAAGATGTACTTTATCTAATAAAAAGAATATTAAGGGAATTAAACGTGATCCATGAATAAAAAAATCTACTTTTATATCTATTATTTAACCACAATAGGATTAACAATCGTATAATGTATCGCAGCTAAATTAAAAAAGTGCCGAAATATGTAAAATAGGTGTTGATTTATTAAGAGATTTTAACTATGATAGAAATAATAAAATAAATTTTTGACAGTTTAATTACATCTAAGGGCAAACTTACCGAAAGGTAAGGACGCAAAGCTATGGGCCTAACCGACTTATTTGTCGCAAGGTAGCCAGTTGCATATTATAAACAAAACCCTTTTATCTAATTTTAAAAGGGATTTTTTTATTTTAACAAAAGGGGGAGTTAACATGAGAAGTATTAAAATGAAATTAGTGGTTTATTTTTCTGCACTTATTTTATTTTCATCTGTAGCTTTAGGAATCATCTCCATCAATAGCGCTAGTAAAATTGTTACAGTGGAAGCAGAAAAAGGTCTTATAACATCTGCTAATGATGGAGCAGTAGTAGTGCAGAACCGAATGGAAATTCAAAGAAGAACGCTAGAAGTACTTGCCCAATTAGGCGAAATCCAAAATATGGACTTAGAGGTTCAAGTTCCTATTTTGCAAAAACAAGTAGAAGTTTCTGACTTTATTAATTTTGGAATCATGCAATTAGATGGAACCGTAACTTATACAGATGGAAGGACAATCCAGCTGCCAGAAACAGACCCTGTATGGAAAGCCTTAAAGGGCGATAAGAATGCGTTGAATTTTGGTATTAGCCCAGCCACAGGTGAAGTTGTTTTAATATATGCGACACCTATTGAAAGAGATGGAAAAATCGTAGGAGCACTTTTAGGACGCCGAGATGGCAATGCCTTAAGTGATATTACAGATACGTTAAAATACGGCGAAACAGGTCAAGCCTATATAATGGATAAAGAAGGGACAATTATTGCCTACTCAGATCGAAGTGTAGTAAGCAATCAAATTAATCCCATAAAGGCAGCAGAAGCCGATGACAGTGAAAAGGCATCTGGAGAATTTCATAAGAAAGTGCTAGAAGAAAAAACAGGAGTAGCCAAGTATAAGGATAGCCAAGGGAAAGAATTATACTCGGCATATGATTCTATTGATAATACGGATTGGATTCTCATTATGAGCGCAGATGAAGAGGAAATATTAGCAGGAATACCATCCTTAATGAAGGCAATTATTTTATTAACTGCTGTAGTATTAGCCATAAGTATAATTATAATCTATCTTATCGGCAATACAATTGCAAAGCCTATTATTAACGCAACCGCTCTTGCAAAAACCCTTGCCGATTTAGATCTTACGAGAGATGTTTTAGAAGCTGATTTAAAAAGCAAGGACGAAACTGGAGAATTGGCAAGATCATTCCAGAGTATTACTGACAATCTTCGAATGATTGTCAATGAAGTTAATGATTCTTCTGAACAAGTAGCAGCAGCCTCTGAAGAATTAATGGCAAGCTCTGGACAATCTGCAACTACTGCTGAGGAAGTTACAAAAACTGTAGAAGAAATAGCAAAAGGGGCTGCAGAGCAAGCTCTAAATACAGAAGAGGGCTCAGCAAGAGCTACTAAGCTAGGTGAAACCATAGAACAAGATTTAAACTATGTAAAAAACTTAAATGTTACTACAGAAAAAGTATCTACTATAGTGGGTGAAGGTTTACAAGAAATTGAGAAACTAATCCAAATAACAGATGAAAGCACGCAAGCTATCCAAGACATTCATAGTATCATCTTACAGACAAATAGTAGTTCAGATGAAATTGGAGAAGCTAGCAGCGTAATCAAATCCATTGCAGATCAAACAAATCTATTGGCATTAAATGCAGCTATCGAAGCCGCAAGAGCAGGAGAAGCGGGAAAAGGTTTTGCAGTAGTAGCAGAAGAAATAAGAAAACTAGCAGAGCAATCCTCTGCATCTACTATGGCAATTGATGAAACCATATCTGAGCTTCAAACAAATGTTGGGAGCGCAGTAAAATCAATGAATAGAGTATCTGCAATATTTGAAGAACAATATAATAGCGTTCAAAATAATAAAGATAAATACATAATGGTTGAAAAAGCTATGAACGATGCAATAAGTGCAGTTGAAAAATTAGATGTTTCTAGTAAAGAAATGGAAAAGATGAAGAATGAAATCTTGAATACATTACAGAATTTAACTGCTATTGCAGAAGAGAATTCTGCAGGTACAGAGGAAGCGTCTGCCTCTATGGAAGAACAAACTGCATCTATTCAAGAAATAGCAGGTGCTAGCGAAGGTCTCGCAAACTTAGCACAAAATTTACAATCAGCAATTCGAAAATTTAAAATCTAATAGGCGCAAGGATGTACGAGAAATCAAAGCAAAATAAATAAATCTGTGCTTTAGAAAAAGAATGGCTCTGTTCTGGTAGAAATTTAAACCAGTAAAGAGCCATTCTTTGTGATTATTGTAAGGAGGAACGAGGTAATAAATTACTATCATATTGAAAATACTGGAAGCAATTGATATAATTACAACAATAACATATTTAAGTATTTTTTATTGTTAAGATATTTTTTTGTTACTAAAGGTGTCTGCTGTGAAAATGTGTTCGATATGTACTAAAAAGAGGGTGAAGGGAGCGATGATATGAAGGGGAATTATAAAGTATTAATAAAAGAATCTGAAGAAAGATGTAGGCAGCTTGCACTAAAAAGAGAACAAAAATACAGCAATAAAATAATTAGCGATGCAAATTTACAAAAGATTCTTATGAAGAACAGAGATATGATTATGACTGCACTCCCATTTATAAATGAACTAATTAAATTTACAAAGGGAAGTGATTTCTTTGTTTTTTTAACGGACAGTGAAGGATGTATTCTAAATGCAATGGGAGATGAAAAAATTTTAACAGAGGCTTTTAGCCTTAAAATGATTCCAGGTGCATATATGAATGAAGAAAATATTGGGACAAATGCCATGTCTTATGTTATTAAAACAGGAAATCCCGTACAGCTTACTGGAGAAGACCACTATATTTACGCTTATCACAGATGGACATGTTCAGCGGCACCAATAAAAGACAGTCACGGCAATGTAATTGGTGTCGTGGATTTAACCGGGTATACAAGAAATGTACATCCTCACACTCTTGGAATTGTTGTTGCAGTAGCTAAAGCTATTGAAGAGATGATTGCTGTTAAAGCTCAAAATGAACAAGAAAAAAGAAAATACAATAGTATTAACAAAGTCCTTAATGCTATTAATGAGAGTATTATCACTTCAGATAAACATGGGAATATAAAAAGGTATAATGATAAAGCAGCAGAAATATTTGGAGAAAATAACAAATTAAAAGAACATAATATCGGTCAAATAATTGATGAATGGCATCAAGTAAAAGATATGCTCCTTGCCAATAAAAACATAGTAAAAAAGGTTCATATCACCTCATGTAAGGATATCTCATACGATTTAGAAGCAAATAAAATTTACAATGAGGACGAAGAACGTTTTGAAATAGTATATACTTTTAAGAAAAATGAAAGAGCAAATCATCATAAGGTAAATAAGTATAAGTATAATTTTGATAATATTATAGGGCAAGATAGAAATCTAATTAAAATAATTGAATATGCAAAAAAGATAGCAGATAGTAGTTCGACCGTTTTAATTATGGGCGAAAGCGGTACGGGAAAAGAATTATTTGCACAATCTATTTATAATTCGAGCTCTAGAAATGATGGACCCTTTATTGCAATAAATTGTGGAGCTATTCCTGAAGCTCTTATTGAATCCGAATTATTTGGATATGAGGACGGTGCTTTTACAGGAGCTCGAAAAGGTGGAAATCCTGGAAAGTTTGAATTAGCGTATGGTGGTACCATTCTACTGGATGAAATAGGAGAAATGCCCTTAGACATGCAAGTGAAACTTTTGAGAGCTTTAGAAGAAGGTTTTATCACTAGGCTTGGTGGTAAAAAGCCGATACCCGTAGATGTTAGAATAATTGCATCAACAAATAGGGACTTAGAAGAAGATGTTGAAGAAGGAAAATTTAGAAAGGACTTGTATTATAGGCTAAATGTATTGCCATTGTATATTCCTCCTTTAAGAGAAAGAAAAAGTGACATAAGGATATTATTAGATTATTTTATGGATAAAATTTCTATGGACTTGAATAAAAATAAAATTAATATCACAGAAGAAAATATATTAATGATGGAAAAATATGATTGGCCAGGTAATATAAGAGAGCTTCAAAATATCGTTGAATTAATAATTAATACAGAAAATTTTCCGGTACACTATTTCATGAAGAGATTAAATCGCTGTAGCCAAGAAAGTTATGAAGAAAATATGGATATGGAATCTGTAGAAAAAGAGCATCTAGTAAAAATAATAAGAAGATGCAATGGAAATATTACACATTCCGCTGATATTCTTGGTATAAGGAGAAATACATTGTATAATAAGATAAAGAAATACAATATTCAAATATAGCATTTGTGATCTCAAAAGTAAGGAACACATAAATAGAGATATGAAAATATTATAAATGACACTTTGTTCAATTTTCTAACAATAAATGGACGAACATTGTTAAAAAAAATAACAAACACATGTTCCGGTTGTTGAAATCAGAGGTTTTAAAGTTTGGCATGGAAATTGCTTTAAATATAGTAGTAGTAAACTAATATATTTAAGGAGGATAATTATGATTAAAAGAACATTATTTATCAATGGGGTTGAAACAAGAGCTGTTGTTGACCCTCAATCAAAATTATCAGAGTTTTTAAGAACACAAATGCATTTAACAGGTACAAAAGTTGGTTGTAACAAAGGGGAATGTGGTGCGTGTTCCGTAATTCTTAATGGTAAAGTTGTAAGAGCATGTATTACTAGAATGAAAAATGTAAAAGAAGACGCAGAGATTATAACAATTGAAGGCGTCGGTTCTAGAGAAAACCTACATCCTTTACAATTAGCATGGATGGTTCATGGTGCAGCTCAATGTGGTTTCTGTACTCCTGGTTTTATCGTGTCAGCAGTTGCTTTATTAGAAGAAAACATCAATCCAACTAGAGAAGGAGTTAGAGATTGGTTCCAAAAACATAGAAATTTATGTAGATGTACTGGATACATACCAATAGTAGATGCTGTAATGGACGCAGCTAGATTGATGAGAGGCGAGATTAAGACAGAAGACATATGGTACAAACTTCCACAAGGCGCTCAAATGATGGGTACTGCATATATTAGACCATCAGCTTTAGCTAAAGTAACAGGAACATGGGATTTTGGTGCAGATTTAGGACTTCAACTTCCTAAAGGAACATTACATGCTAAATTAGTGCAAGCAGAAGTATCACATGCAAATATTCTTTCTATAGATACTTCAGAAGCAGAAAAAATGCCAGGTGTTTATAGAGTATTAACTTACAAAGATGTTCCAGGAACAAATAGAATTAATGGTTTGGCATTCCCTCAAAATAAAGGGGATGGAAAAGAAAGACCTATACTTTGCGATAAAAAAATATTCCAATATGGCGATCCTTTAGCCATCGTATTGTCAACTGACCCTTCTATAGCAGAAGAAGCTTGTAAAAAAGTAAAAGTTGAACTTGAAGTATTGCCTGCATATATGAGTGCTCTTGAAGCAATGGCAGAAGATGCTATTGAAATCCATCCTGGAACGCCAAATGTTTATTTTGACTGTGGAGTAATAAAGGGAGAAGAAACAGCGCCAATATTTGACAAAGCAAAATACACTGTAGAAGATGATTTCTACGTTGGAAGACAACCACATATGCCTCTTGAAAACGATACAGGATTCTCGTATATGGATGAAGACGGAAAGTTAATTGTTCATTCTAAGAGTATTGCTTTACATTTCCATCATCTAATGACTGCAGAAGGTATAGGTGTTGATCCTGACAAATATGTAATCGTTGAAAATAATGCTGGTGGTACATTTGGTTATAAATTTAGTCCAACAATGGAAGGACTTTTAGGGGTAGCAACTTTAGTAACAAAACAACCTGTATACTTAGAATTTACACAAGATCAGCATTTTGCTTACACAGGAAAGAGATCTCCATTCTTCATGAATGTTAAATTTGCTGCAGATGAAGACGGTAAACTTTTAGCTATGGAGGGTGATTTCTCAGTTGACCACGGTCCATACTGTGAATTTGGAGACTTATTAACCATAAGAGGAACACAATTTATGGGTGCAGGATACAATATTCCACATATTAGAAATCATGGTCGTACAGTAGCAACAAATCATGAATGGGGTTCTGCATTTAGAGGCTATGGTTCACCTCAAAGTTTATTCTCAACAGAAGTATTAATAGATGAACTAGCAGAAAAAATGGGAGTTGACCCATTTGATTTAAGATATAAAAATGTATACAGACCTGGAGATACAACACCACAAGGTTGCGAACCAGAAGTATTCTGCTTAGTCGATGCAATGGATAAATTAAAACCTTATTATGTAGAAGCAAAAGCAAAAGCTGCAGAAAAGAATAAAGAAGGCGGAGAATTTAAATACGGTGCAGGTGTTTCATTGTTAATTTATGGTGCAGGCTTAGGTGGCGTTGATACTTCTGAAGCTTGGGCAGAAATTACACCTAAAGGCGTAAGTGTAGGTAACTCTTGGGAAGACCATGGTCAAGGAGCAGACATGGGTACTTTATATCACGCTTATGACGCATTAATGCCTTTAGGAATAACTCCTGAACAAATTCGTTTGGTTATGAACGATATGGAAAAAACACCTAACTCAGGTCCATCAGGTGGTAGCCGTTCTACAGTAACTACTGGTAATGCTACAAGAGTTGCTTGTGAAAACCTTGTAAATGCACTTAGAAAACCTGATGGTACATACATGACATACGATGAAGTTGTTGCAGCAGGCCTTCCAACAAAATATGAAGGTAAATGGGCTACACCTGGAACAGATCAAGATGTTGTTACAGGCCAAGGGGATCCATTTGCAAACTACATGTACGGTGTTTTATTAGCTGAAGTTAAAGTTAATACAACTACTGGTAAAGCAACTGTAGACCAATTAACGATCGTATCTGATATTGGTAAGATTGGTAATGTATTACTTGTTGAAGGACAAATTTACGGTGGTTTAGCACAAGGTATTGGTCTTGCATTGACAGAAGATTACGAAGATATTCACTTCCATACATCATTTACGAAAGCAGGAATGCCTCAAATAAAAGATGTACCAGATAATATTAAGATTATTCACCAAGAAACAGAAAGACCTGACGGAGCAAGAGGAGCATCTGGAGTTGGCGAAATGCCATTATCAGCACCACATGCGGCAATAGTAAATGCTATTTACGACGCTTGTGGCGTAAGAATAACAAAATTACCTGCACTGCCAGAAAAAATATTGGCAGGATTAAAAGCTTAAGAGATACACTTTTGATGTAAGGTCAATCTTGTGATAAAAAAACATAAATAAAGGGATGGGGACGTACTGTCCCCACACCTTATTTTGGAGGTAAATATGGATCTCGATAAGTTGTTAGAAATAGGTGATCGATGTATAAACGAAGCACCACCTGCATGTACTGCTTACTGTCCTCTTCATTTAGACGTAAAATCATTTACTGAAGAAATTGAAAGTGGCAATTTTAATAAAGCATATAAGTTAATGGAAAAGAGAATACCATTTACGAGAATAATTGGTATGATATGCGACCACCCCTGCGAAGATCTTTGTGTTAGAGATAAAAAAGGAGGGGTTATTTCAATTGGAGAACTTGAAAAATCAGTAGTATATCATGGATATACGAAACCTAAAAAAGGATTTAAAATCCCTTCTATAAATAAAAAAGTTGCCGTAATAGGTAGTGGGCTACAAGGGCTCACAGCGAGCTATGACCTTCTTAAAAAAGGAATAGGTGTTGATATCTATGAAAAAAACGACAGAGTAGGGGGAAGAATATGGAGTTTTCAAGGAGAATACATTACTTCTGAATTAATAAGTGAAGAGTTAGAATTTTTAAATGATAAAAATGCAACTATCTTCTTAAATACTTTAATAGATGAAAATAAGTTAAAGGATTTAATTAGCCAATACGATGCTGTATTTATTGCAGCTAATAATTTGATGTCATTATATGAAATTGACACGGATACTTTTCAAGTAGAAAGCAGCAATGTATTTGTTGGAAAAATGGAGGAAGCTTTAAATAACTCTATCATTTTTTCTGTAAGTGTAGGAAGAAGATCTGCTATTTCTATCGAGCGATATATAAAAGGTACATCCATGACTGCATCGAGAGAAAATGAAGGAAGTTACAAAACCGCTTTAAACTATAAAACGGATGACGAAGAAACAATAGAGAGAAAAATTAAAAGTGGTCATATCTTAACTAGGGATGAAGCCATAGAAGAAGCAACAAGATGTTTTAAATGTCAATGTAGAGATTGTATAAAAGAGTGTGTTCATCTTAAGAGATTTGATATAGCTCCAAAATCGTATATAAGAAATATTAACCATAATGAAAGAATAATCAAAGGTTCTCATTATGCGAATAAAATGATATTATCCTGCACAGAATGTGGGCTTTGTGATAAAATGTGCGATTATGATGTTGATATGAAAGAAGTCATAATAGAAACAAGGAAGAGTATGGTTGAAAGAGAAAAAATGCCTCAATCAGCCCATGACTTTGCACTAAAGGATATGAAGTTTAGTAATAGTGAGAAATTTTTTACATATAGAAAGGAACCGGAAAAAGAGAATATTAAATATGTACTTTATCCTGGTTGTCAGCTTCCAGCTTCAAACCCTGATTATATTGAAAATATATATAAGTATTTAACAGATAGTATAGATGAAGGTGTAGGACTTATGCTTGGTTGCTGTGGTGCACCTGCTGATTGGGCTGGTCAAGCAGAATTAATGGAAGAAAATGCTTCATTAATTAAGAATGCATGGACTGAAATGGGAAAACCAACATTTATATTAGCCTGTTCTAGCTGTATGAGCAATTTTGAAAAATATATGGATGAAATAAATTATGTGTCTCTGTGGGAAATTATAGATGAACATGAATTACCTAAAAATACAATTTCTTCACAAACTCTTAAGTTAAATATTCATGACCCTTGTACAGCAAGAGATCATTCAAGAATGCAAGAGAGCATAAGAAATATTGTCTCTAAGTTAAATAATGAAGTACACGAATTAAGGTATTCAAAAGAACTCACAAAGTGCTGCGGCTATGGTGGACTAGTCTACTTTGCTAATAGAGATCAATCTAATGATTTTATCGATGATCGAATAATGGAAAGCAGTGAAGATTTGCTTGTATATTGTACCATGTGCAAAGACTTGTTTACAAGTAGGGGAAAAAGAACATTTCACATACTAGATTTATTGTTTAGCGATGATTTTGAAAAATCTGCTTTACAAAAAATGCCTACCCTTTCAGAAAGACAATATAATAGAATGTATGTTAAAAAGAAATTACTAAAAGACATCTGGGGTGAAGAAATAATGTACGATGAAGGAAAATACAATATTACTTTTACGGAACAAGCACAAGATAAAATGGAAGAAATGTATATCGTATTTAGTGATGTAAGAAAATCTGTTGAAAATTCCATAGAAAAAAGGGAAAGGTTTTACGACCCTTCGAATCAATCTTATTTAACGAGGTTACGAATAGAAAATGTAACGTATTGGGTTCAATATGAGATGAAGGAAAAAGATGTTGTAGTAACGAATGTTTATAGTCATAGGATGGAAGTTGTGGAGGTAAATAGTAATGAAGGTTCTTGAAAATACAAATGTTCCATGGATATGCGATAAATGTAATGAAGAATTACAATTAGAAACAACCAGTATTCTTTATTTGGATGCGGATTTTAAAGTTGAGCTATTAAAATGTCCTAAATGTGGGATGGTTCTTATAGAAGAATATTTAGCCAGGGGTAAAATTTTAGAGGTAGAAAAATCATTGGAGGATAAATAGTTGTCCGCACAAAATTTATACGAATGTCCTTTAATGCAAAGTACTCTCGGTGATACGCTAAGACCTGGAGGGTTTGAAATAACGAAAAGAGCCATAGAATATTGTGCATTCAAAAATAAAGACATGCTGTTGGATTTAGGTTGCGGTAAAGGCGCAACGATTAAATATTTAAAAGACAACTATAATATCGCTGCTAAAGGCTTGGATATATCACTTGAACTTGTAGAAGAAGCAAGGAGAAACACAGATTCAGAAATAGTGATCGCTTCTGGAGAGGATATTCCATTTGAAAACGATTCTTTTGGCGGTGTATTTGCAGAATGCACTTTATCATTGATGAACAATTTGAGAAATTCAATAGATGAAGTTTATAGAGTATTAAGTCCACGTGGGTATTTTGTAATCTCAGATTTATACATCAATAATACGGATTATCTAGATGAATTACAAAGCTATTCCATGAACACTTGTTTAAAAAGACCTCATGATATTGCAAAATTAAAAAGCATTTTAAAGAGCAAAGGATTTAATATCCTTCTTGAAGAAAAATATGATAAATATATAAAACAGCTTGTTTTTAAAATAATATTTCAACACGATTCCATGAGGAACTTTTGGAAAGGATCTCAGGGTGGCTCTTTTGATGGAAGTAGGTTTCAAAGCATTTTATCAAAATCAAAATTAGGATATTTTTTAATGATTGCTCGTAAGGAGGTTTACGATGTCTAATGAAACTGCTTTTAAAGTATTTAAATTATCTGCTATTGGATATTGCTGTACACAGATTATGCTTAAGATGGCTTTAGATGACGAAGATACTGTGAATGAAGATTTAATTAGAAGTGTAAATGGATTATGTAATGGAATAGCAGGTAGGCAAAAAACCTGTGGCATACTTATAGGTGGAATAATGATATTGGGTCTTTATGCAGGCAGGGGAAAAGATGAAGAATATTACAAAGAAAATTATGGTGATATGGTTCATGAATTCACGGATTGGTTTGAAGAGGAATTTGAAAGCATTGATTGTGTCGATCTTATAGGTGTAAATAAATTTGACGATGGAGAGAACAGTTATATGATAAAGTGCGGTAATATAATAGAAAAAAGCTATGAAAAAGTCATAGAGCTCTTAACAGAAAATGGATATGAATTTGGGATAAGGGAAAATGAATAAATTCATTTTTGTAATAATGCTTAATAAGAGCAATAGAGTAAGAGTCAAGAAGAATTTTGTTAACTTCTTGGCTCTTATTTTATTTATTATTGTTTCTAAATCATAAACAAAAGATGTTATGAGATGCAACCCTCATTTTTCTATGCCTATACTATCATTGATGTTTGTTTATACGTTGTTGTTTATTTATACATTATTGTTAATTTTATGAAAATAATGGTATTTAAAGGTAATAATTTATGATAAAATAAAAATGTAAATATTTACAATAATGATGTCTTATGTTCATTATAGTAAATAGATATTCTATTTTATTAGAATGATGAATATCATTTTTTATGGACAATTATAGTAAAAAATCAAGAAATACGCGTGAAGATATAATATAAAGGAGGGATTATTCTAATTAAATT
This sequence comes from Alkalibaculum bacchi, assembly GCF_003317055.1. Taxonomy (NCBI): domain Bacteria; kingdom Bacillati; phylum Bacillota; class Clostridia; order Eubacteriales; family Eubacteriaceae; genus Alkalibaculum; species Alkalibaculum bacchi. The sequence goes on along the minus strand of NZ_QNRX01000006.1, from coordinate 136,928 downwards.
GACATTCATCTTAACGAAAAGGAAGTGAGATAAACTAGAATAATTGCTCCAGTTTTGTGAACATATGCATTACTAATATGTTAATCATTATAAATATCTTATATGAGAAGTAGAAAGAACACTTCTTGTATCATCTGTATGAGATTTTTATAAGGCAAAAAACGAATGTTAGGGGTGTAAGCCTTTGAAGAGTAGAATATTTTATAAACCAGAGAAATTAAATAGCACGAGAGAATTGCTAAGTAGATCATCTTCTAAGTACAGTGAACACATTGCATTTAAAGAAATTGGACCGAATAAGCAAATTCTAGAGTACTCTTACAAAAACTTACAAGAAGATGTGGATGCTTTTGGGGCTTCGTTAATCGAAATGGGAATGAAGGGATATCATTTTGCGATTCTTGGAGAGAACTCATACTTATGGGTAGTTAGTTATCTAGCAATCATACAGGGCATTGGCGTGGCAGTTCCCTTAGATAAAGAGCTATCGGAAGAGGATCTTTTCCATTTAATAAAAAAAAGTAATACCGATGCAATTATATGTTCAAAGACCTATGCATCAATAGCTCAAAAGTGTATTGATAATAATTTAAAAGTAAAACAAATCATCGTAATGAACAGCGAAGATCATGCTGATTTTTTAAGTATGAAAAAGCTGATACAAAAGGGAAAAGAATTTATTAAAGATGGAGATGTAGATTACACAAATACACCCATTGACGTAGAGAATATGTGCGAAATTATATTTACATCCGGCACTACAGGTCCTAATAAGGGGGTAATGTTAAGTCAGAAAAACCTTATGACTGTGCTATATGGGTCAATGACAGTGATTAAAGCAGAGGGAGTATCCCTTTCTGTATTGCCAATACATCACACATATGAGTGTAGCTGTCATATCTTAGGCGGACTATACAGTGGAATAACAATTTGTTTTATCGATAGTTTGAAGAGGGTTGTAGAGAGTATGAATCTCTTTAAGCCCAATATGAGCATTATGGTTCCTATGTTTTTAGAGGCGATTTATAACAGTATATGGAGAGAATCAAAACGTCAAGGCCTTGAAAAACATCTTCAATATGGAGTGTGGTTTAGTAATCTCATTCGAAAAATTAGAATCGATCGCAGAAGAAAGTATTTCGCTCCTGTACTAAATCGATTTGGAGGCAATTTACAACAAATTGTCTGTGGAGGGGCGCCCTTGTCCTACGAAGTGGTAAAAGGGCTTACTGATTTAGGTATAGACATCCTCAATGGCTATGGAATAACTGAATGTGCACCCTTAGTAGCCTGTAATCATCTAAAGTGGAGAAAACCAGGTTCCTTAGGACGAGTCATGTCTAATTGTAAAGTGCGCATTAATAATCCGGATTCACAGGGAAAAGGTGAAATTCAAGTAAAGGGAGATAACGTAATGCTTGGGTATTACGATGACCCAGAAAGCACAGAGAGAAGCTTTACTGAGGATGGATGGTTTAAAACGGGTGATTTAGGATATTTAGATAAAGATAATTTCCTATATATCAATGGAAGGGAGAAAAATTTGATCATACTTTCAAATGGGAAAAACGTACATCCAGAAGAACTAGAAGAGATTATAAGAAGAAAATTAGTTTATGTAAAGGAAGTAGTAGTTTATAGTGCTTCTAGTAGCGATGTAGGCGGTGAATGTATAGCAGCTTGTGTATGTCCTGAAGAAGAATACTTACATAGTATGGGTATAGATGAGTTTAAAGCTCAATTAAATAAAGATTTTAAATCATTAAATAGGAGCCTTCCCGCTTACAAACAAATCAACAGAATAATGTTCAGTGAATACGAGTTCGAAAAGACTACAAGTAAAAAAATAAAAAGAAACTCAATTGCAGAGAGGAGTTATCAAAGTGCTTAATGTAATCAAGACTACTTTATTGGAATTCGTAGAAATAGGCGAAGATAAAATCAATGAAGATACTTATTTTATAAGAGATCTTAACCTGACCTCTTATGACATAATGTGCTTTATTGGTAAGATTGAAGATGTTTTAGGAGTAGAGGTAGAAGATAGTGAAATAAAAAATTTAGAAACTGTCAAAGATCTCGACGAGTATTTAAAAAACAAGATGAAATGATTTATAGATATTTGTTGCCAAACATTGCAGAAAAATTAGGTGCAAGACAATATCACCTTTTAGGGGAAAAATTGCTATCACTTGCACTTTATGAAGAAAAGGGAATTGTATATGAAAGAGAAGATATTGTAAAAAACCAATGGGGTAAGCCCAGATTAAAAAAGCACTTACATATTCATTATAATATTACTCATAGCAACAATCTTCTCATGTGTGCCATTGCGGATGTAGATGTAGGCATAGATGTAGAAAAAATACGAGAGTTTAACTACTGTGCAGCTTTAAAAGTTTGTAGTGGAGATGAATTATATTGCATTAATAACGGGGCAGATAAAGATAGAGCATTTTTTAAATACTGGACTCTAAAGGAAAGCTATGTTAAAGCAATAGGCACAGGAATTTCTTATTCTATGAAAGAGGTGAATTTTATAATAGAGTCTAACGAAAAAATTTATTGCAATAAGTCAAACTGCAGCTTTCGAATTATTGAAGATTCTAAGGATTATATTGCTGCAATCTGTCTAATTAACTATTGAAAGGCTGTGATCACTGTGGGCAGCTACATTGAATTTAAAAATGTAAAAAAAGTTTATAATATGGGTGAAGTAGAAATTGAGGCATTAGCAGGAGTAAACTTTTCAATAGAAAAAGGTGAGCTGGTAATCATTGCAGGTGCAAGTGGCGCTGGTAAGACAACCATTCTAAATATACTTGGAGGAATGGATAATCTGTCATCAGGAGAGATTCTTGTTGACGAGAAGGTCATCAGCAAGCGTAACACCACGGAACTTATTACCTATCGAAGGCACGGTGTAGGATTTGTATTTCAGTTTTATAATTTAGTACCTAATTTAACAGCAAAGGAAAATGTAGAATTAGCAACGCAAATAAGTGAGAATCCACTAAATATCGATGAAATTATCAATGCTGTAGGCCTTGAAGATAGAAAAAACAATTTTCCAGCCCAACTATCAGGCGGCGAGCAGCAAAGGGTCGCTATTGCAAGGGCTTTGGCTAAAAACCCAAAATTATTGCTTTGTGATGAGCCAACAGGTGCTTTAGACTATAAAACTGGAAAATCCATTCTAAAATTGTTACAGAATACGTGTAAAGAAACGGGAATGACTGTAATTATTATCACCCACAATTTAGCTCTTGCAGCCATTGGAGATAAAGTGATTAAGGTAAAGAGTGGCAAGGTAGATTCTATCGTCATCAACGATAAACCTGTAGATGTAGAAAAGGTGGAATGGTGATGAAAAGTGCTATGTGGAAGGATTTCTTTCGAGAAATAAAGAAGTCTTGTAGCAGATTTATCTCAATCTTTGCAATCGTTTTCATAGGGGTTGCCTTTTTTGCTGGAATCAAAGCTACTGCTCCTGATATGAAAAATTCCATGGATGTATATTATGATGACTACAATCTAATGGATTTACAAATTATGTCTACTTTAGGAATTACAGATGAGGATATAAAAGCCATAGGTAAAGTAAAGGGCGTGGACAAGGTTCAACCTGGGTATTTTACTGATGTAGTGAGTAAAATAGGCTCTACAGAAATCGTCATCAAAGTTCATAGTATTCCTTCAGTTAGAACGAAAGACTCTCTAAACCAAATAAAATTGACAGAGGGAAGGCTCCCTGAAAAGTCTGGAGAATGCATCCTAGAGGACAATATGTTTATGGATTTAGGTTTAGAAGTAGGAGATATTATAAACATTCAATCTGGTAAAGCAGAAGCTATTACAGAAGAAACTCTTGCAGTTGATCGGTATAAGATTGTAGGTAAAGCAATCACTCCCTATTATCTTTCCTACGAAAAAGGTTCTTCAGAAATTGGTAATGGAAAAGTAGACACCTATATGATGGTTTTAGAGAATGACTTTATTTTGCCTGTGTACACAGAAGCCATTGTAAGCGTAAAGGGAGCAAAAGAGCTAAATTCCTATGGCAAAGAATACAAAGAAACTGTTTCTAATGTAAGTGCGCCACTAGAAAACTTAGGTACCGATAGAAGTTTGTTAAGGCTAGACGAGGTAAAATCTCTTGCTTTAGAGGAATTAGAAAAGGCCAAAACAGAATTTGAAGAACAGAAGAAGGTCTTTGAGGAAGAAATGAAAAAAGCGGAAGATAAACTTAATAAGGCTCAGATGGATTTAGTTGAAGGAGAAACGAAATTAGAAACAGAAAAGAAAAATTTTCAAGTTAATTATCAAAATGGTTTAAAGCAGATAGAAGATGCTAAAAAGAGATTAGCAAATGGTGAAAAACAATACGCTGAAGGTTTAGCAACATATAATCAGGCTATGTCAGAGCATGGAGAAGACCTAAAGAACCTTGATAATATGACTTCTACCGTCAATGGGCAAAGACAAGAAGCAAGTCAGAGATTAGAAGAAATAAATGCACAATTAAATAATCCAGATCTTACTGAGGAAGAGCGAAGTGATTATTCATCTCTTAAAGGTTATTATGAAAACTTTTTAGGCCTAGCAGACACAGGAGTAAGTGCTATTAATGAACTAAATGATTTTAGCCAAGGGCAAGTAAGAGATGCAGAAAGACAGCTAAAGAGCGCTGAGACAGAATTAGCCAGAAGCAAAAATGAGCTCAATAGAGCCACTACTGCACTAGAATCTAGTAAGAGAAAAGCGAATAGCGAATTTAGGGCAGCTGAGGCTAGACTGGCAAAAGGGTGGAAAGATTACGAGAACGGAAAAGCTGAGTACGAGAAAGAAAAGGTAGAAGGACAAGAAAAGATCGATGAGGGCAAGGAAAAAATCATACGAGCTGAAAATGAAATAGAAAAGATTTCAAAACCACAATGGTATGTCTTAGACCGAGATTCGCTGTATAGCTTTACTGATTACAAGATGACCGCAGAGAGAATAGATGCTATTGCTAAGATTTTCCCTTTGTTTTTCTTCTTGATCGCAGGATTAGTATGTATGACCACCATGACGAGAATGGTCGATGAACAAAGGATGATTATTGGAGCCTACAAAGCATTAGGTTACAATAACAAATCCATAGCGTTAAAATACGTACTTTATGCAGCCCTAGCGAGTATTTTAGGAGGTGTAGCTGGTCTTTCTTTAGGATTAAAAGTATTCCCTGAGGTGATTTATAACGCCTGGACAATGATGTATACTCTTCCACCTATGGTGAGAGTGACACAAATTCCATTAATGTTTATAAGCGTACTCATAGGGGTTCTGGTTACAACTCTTTCAGCTTTTGGAGCCTGTTATAAAGAATTAAAAGAAACACCTGCCTTGTTAATGCGCCCCAAAGCTCCTAAGGCTGGAAAGAAAATTTTCCTAGAAAAAATCAATTTTATATGGAATAGACTGTCTTTTTCTCATAAAGTTACTGCAAGAAACATATTCAGATATAAAAAGCGTTTTTTCATGACCATAATTGGTATATCCGGATGTTGTGCTCTTTTATTGGCAGGTTTCGGTTTAAGCGATTCTATAGGACAAATTGTAAACAATCAGTACAAAGAAATTTTTAAATACGATTTAGACATTAAGTACGATGCCTTAATTGATAGAACAGGACACAATGAGATTAAAGAGATTTTGTCACAAGACAACAATATAAAAATGTTTACAGAAATATCTCAGTATAATGCTAAGCTAAAAAGTGACAACAATGAAATTTCAGCTACACTAATAATCCCTTCTAATAAACAAGAGTTTGATGATTTTATCACCTTAAGAGATAGGAGAAGCCAAGAGGCTATTACCCTACCTAAATCGGGGGTTATAATAAGCGAAAAACTGTCTAAAGAATTACATGCGAAGGTTGGAGATATGGTTGAAATGGATGATGGATATGGATCTAGAAAAAAAGTAGTGATCCATGATATCACAGAAAACTACGTATTTCATTATGTCTATATGTCACCAGAGTACTATAGAGAAATTTTCAGGCTTTCACCACAATATAATAGCCTTATGGTTAAGCTAAAAGAAACAAGTCCTAAAATAGAAGAACAACTTGGCAGCAAATTGGCAAAACACAAGGGAGTTGCCTCTGTACTGTTTTACTCTGGAGCAATTTCAAATTTTGAAGATATGGTAAATATTCTAAACAATATCGTGGTAGTAATCATCATATCTGCAGGACTACTGGCCTTTGTCGTCTTGTACAACCTAACGAATATTAATATTCGCGAAAGGATAAGAGAGATTGCAACGATAAAAGTATTAGGTTTTTACAACAGAGAAGTCTCAGCCTATGTCTTTAGAGAAAATGTCATACTTTCTTTGATTGCCTCTATAGTGGGCTTAGGGGTGGGCATTATACTACACAGTTTTATTATGGTATCTTTGGAGCAAAATGGGATTATGTATGGTAATTATATTAATCCTATAAGCTTTTTATACGCATTCTTCATTACATTACTATTTGTGTTTTTAGTCAATGTATTTATGTACAGAAGTGTAACCAATATACCTATGGTAGAATCTTTGAAGTCTATTGAATAAAAATGAATTTATCGGAGGGTACTTGCAATGGATAGAAATTACTATGATTTGACTTTTGCACAAAGAATACTCTACTACTCACAGAAATATACACTACATAAACAAGTTAATAATGTAGCGACTTTTGCCTTAACAGATCAAAAACTTGATGTAGATATCCTTACTCAAGCAATAAGAATAGCAGTTCAAAGAAACGATTGCTTTAATATTAGATTCGAAAAAGTAAAAGGAGATGAAAAACAGTATTTTGCAGAGTACGAGGAGCCGGTTATAGAGTACTTAGATTTCGAAGGAAAAACAAGAGAAGTCATGGATAAAAAACTCTATAAGATAGCAAAAAAACGTGTAACAAAGAATAAAAAGCCAATGTACAAAATACATACCATTTGTTCTCCTGAGGGTACTCACGGTATCTATTTCGTTGTGAGCCATATGATCTTAGATTCTTGGGGAATTACCACATTTTTTAAAGATATTTTTGCAATATACAGTTCTTTAATAAATGGAACAGAAATGCCAAAACCACTATACCCATATGAAAAATTGCTAATAGAAGAATTAAATTACAGAAATACTCCTGCATATGAAAAAGACAAGGCGTATTTTCAAAGTCTATTTGTAGAAGAAAATGAACCCATTTTTACACATATTAATGGTTCTGAAGTTCTAGAAAAGTACAGAGGAAAGAAAGGTAATCCAAGTCTTAGATACGCATCTTCATTTAATCTATGGTCTAAGGCAGATAATCACATGCTACCCATAGACAAAGAGCTTGTAGATGAAATGAATGCTTATTGTACAGATAATAAAATCTCTATGCAGTCTCTCATACTTTTAGTTTATACCAGATATGTAGCAAAAGTGAACTTTGTAAATGACATTAGTATGCACACGGTTGTGGCGAGAAGAGGTACATTGAGAGAAAAGAATACAGGAGGTACTCGCGTTCACTTCTTTCCATTTAGAACGGTATTTGAAAGAGAGGTTACTGTACAAGATGCTTGTAAGAGTATAGATCAACAACAGTCTACACTGTATCGCTATGCAAATATGGATCCACTTGAAGTCGTGAAAATAAGTAAAGAAACATATAATGTTCCACAAGAGGCAACTCACTTTTTTTCATCCTTAACATTTCAGCCTGTTAAATTAAGTGTAGCGGGGATGAATCTTGATACAAAGTGGTATGGTAATGGAGCTTATAGCGGTGGTCTATACCTTACAGTAATGGATGGCGGTTTTATGGGGGGGTTAAAAATATATTATGAATATCAAGTTAATATCGTTTCTTTGGAAACCATACAAAAATTCCATTCATACATGATAAAAGCTCTCGAAAAATGTGTGCGAGAAAAAGATGCAACCGTAGGGGATCTGCTCGATATAGACGAACAAAAAATGGCATATGAATGAAATCTTTAGTATGGTGAGTGCAGCGAAAAATGCCCTAAAAATTAAGGAGGTGACCATTATTATAAAAGGCTCTAGAAAGGATCAAATATCAAAGAGAGCTAACAAAATAAAGGAGGTGAAAACCATGAAAAAAAGTTCTAGGATGACTAAAATATTAATAGTCGTCGTCGTTTTAATCATCAGCCTTACGAGCACTGTTGCTGCAGAAGAGAGATTTGACAGTAAGATTTTAGAAACTAAAATACTAGAAAGTAAGATATTAGAGGGCAAGACATTTGATATACAAGACACAGAAAAGGCAAAAGAAATAGGTACTCAGATGGTGGGTAAGATAAGAGAAACGACAGAACAATACGCACAATCAAATATCATTTCAGAGTACACGAGAAGTAATGATCAGGTACTTGGGAAGATCATAATTCGATATGAAGACGTAAATGGAACTCTCTTAGATTCAAAGACTAGAGTAGGCTTAAAATTGGGAGATTATACAGAAACAGCAATTCCAATTGAAGGTTTTGAATTAGTTGGAAAAGGTAGTTATACAGCTTCTTTAACTAACGAAAAATATGAATGGCTCATCGTATTTAAGTATGAAAAGGAAGATAAAGACAAAGACAAAGAAGATCCTAAAGAACCTTTAAACCCTGTAGACCCAACAGATCCAAGTAAAGAAGAGCCTAAGGATGCTAACAAAGAGGAACCAAAACAAACTGAAAAACCTAAAGCAAGTGACTCAAATGCAACGGATTCCAACAATAAAGAAAAAGCTGTTGCAATACAGGCAAAACTTCCAAAGACAGGAAGTCCTGCAACAGCTCTTTACCTTGTAGGTGGATTCATGACTCTATCCGGCGGAATAATATTAAGAAAGAAGTAATCTAAAAAAACATGCTTTCCTACAAATTAGGGGAGCATGTTTTGTGCTTTCCCCATATAAAGAGAATGCGCCTAAGGCGCATTCTCTCTTGTAAAGGTATTTACATAGTTATAAGCTATATCTATAGTCTGCTAATAATATATTTTAAACCTTTTTACGTGCTACGTATTCTGTATGAAGAAGCTCGTGAGCTTTTTCACTGTATGGTTCTCCCAAGAACTCATCGTAGAGTTTTTTAATCATTGGGTTTTTATGAGATTTTCTTAAAGTTTTACTACGGTCATCTTTGTAAAGACCATTTGCTCGTTTTTCAAGAAGCGTCATGTCACCATGGTGGAAAGGTTGACCAGCGCCACCAATACAGCCTCCTGGACATGCCATGATTTCAATAGCATGGTAATTTGCTTCACCAGAACGGATTTTTTCTAGTAGTTTTCTAGCGTTTCCAAGGCCATGGCTTACGGCGATATTTATTGGCATGCCATCGATATCTATCGTAGCTTCTTTAATACCTTGCATTCCTCTTAATTGTTGGAATTCAACGAATTCTAAAGTTTTATTTGTAAGCATTTCATATGCAGTACGAAGTGCTGCTTCGATAACGCCACCTGTTGTACCAAATATAACAGAAGCACCAGTAGACTCTCCTAATGGATTGTCAAACTCTTCCTCATCTAAATTGACAAAATCGATACATGCTTCTTTAATCATTAAACCAAGTTCTCTAGTAGTGATTACGATATCTACATCGTGATCTGGCCCCTCGCTTAATTCAGGTCTTGCAGCTTCGTATTTTTTAGCTACGCAAGGCATGATAGATACTACAACCATATCTTCTGGTTTAACACCCATTTTTTCTGCTAAATAGGTTTTGGCAATAGCACCAAACATTTCGTGAGGTGATTTACAAGTAGATGGTATATCTAACATATCGCTAAATTGATGCTCTAAGAATTTAATCCATCCAGGGCAGCAGCTTGTCAATAATGGAAGCTTTCCACCGTGTTGAATTCTATGTATTAATTCACTAGCCTCTTCCATAATTGTAAGGTCAGCAGCAAAATCTGTATCAAATACTTTGTCAAATCCAAGTCTTCTTAAAGCAGCTACCATTTGGCCAGTTACTAAAGAACCTGGCTCCATTCCAAATTCTTCTCCTAGAGCAACTCGAACAGCAGGAGCTGTTTGAACAATGACTACTTTATTGCTATTAATAGCATCCCATACTTTAGAGACATTGTTTACTTCTGTTAATGCACCTGTTGGGCATACAGCAAGACATTGTCCACAGAAAGTACAAGTTGTTTCGTTCATTGGAGCATTAAAAGCTGCTCCCATGATGGTATCAAAACCTCTTCCAATATCTGTTAAAGCATGTACGGTTTGAACATTAGAGCACATTGTTTCACATCTCTTACAAAGGATGCATTTTGACATGTCTCTTACTATTGAATAAGTGCTATTATCTACAGGAACAGTTACCATTTCACCTTGGTATTTGATTTCTCTAACGCCTAAGTCAGCAGCGATTTGTTGAAGTTCGCAGTCTGTATTTTTAGGGCAGATAAGGCAATCATTAGGGTGATCAGAAAGAAGTAATTCTACAATGGTTCTTCTCGCTCTAATAGCACGAGGAGTATCCGTAGCAATCTTCATTCCTTCACTTACTGGAGTTCCACATGCAGGTAAAAGTTTTTTCCTTCCTACCTCCTCTACAACACATACTCTACAAGATGCATGTTGATTGAAAAACTGCATATCGTAAAGGCTCATGTGACATAATGTAGGAATTTTTATATTGAGTTTTTTAGCGGCATCTAATATAGTAGAATCCTTTGGTACACATACGTCTTTTCCGTTAATTGTTAAATTAATCAAGATTTCCTACTCCTTTCTAATCGCATCTTTTGGACAAGATTCTAGGCATGCTCCACACTTGATGCATTGGCTATCATCGATAGTATGTAGCTCTTTCTTTTCTCCAGAAATACAAGAAACTGGGCATACTTTTGCACATTTTGTACATCCTATACAATCTTCTGTAATAGTAAAGTGTATTAGGGATCTACAGCTTCCTGCAGGACATTTTTTGTCTCTCACATGAGCAACGTACTCGTCATAGTAATATTTTAATGTAGAAAGAACAGGATTTGGTGCTGTCTGTCCTAAGCCACAAAGAGAAGTCTCTACAATTACTTCTGCAAGTTCCCTTAAATCTTCTATTTCATGAAATTCTGCTGTACCTTCTGTAATTCGAGTAAGTATTTCTAACATACGCTTGTTACCAACTCGACAAGGAGTACATTTTCCACAAGACTCATCAACAGTAAACTCTAAGAAGAATCTTGCAATATCAACCATACATGTATCTTCATCCATAACAACCATACCACCAGAACCTACAATAGACCCAATTTTAGCAAGAGACTCAAAATCTACTGGAGTGTCCATTAAGTCTACTGGAATACATCCACCGGATGGTCCACCTGTTTGTACTGCTTTTAATTTCTTACCGTTTGCTACGCCACCGCCAATATCATAAACGATTTCTTTTAATGGCATACCCATTGGTACTTCAACAAGTCCAGCATTTTCTACTTTTCCTACAAGAGCAAATACCTTAGTACCAGTTGATTTTTCTGTACCGATTCCTTTAAACCAATCTATTCCATTTTGGAAGATAACAGGTACACATGCTAGTGTTTCAACATTGTTTAGAATAGTAGGTTTTAGCCATAAACCTTTGTGAGAAGTTCTTGGTGGTTTCTTTCTTGGCATTCCTCGATTGCCTTCGATAGATTCCATAAGAGCTGTACCTTCACCACAAACAAAGGCTCCTGATCCTAATCTTAAATCGATATCAAAATCAAAACCTGTTCCTAATATGTTTTTACCTAATAATCCATATTCTCTAGCTTGTTCGATAGCTTTACGTAATACTTTTATTGCTAATGGATACTCTGCTCGAACGTAGATATACCCTTGGTTTGCACCAATCGCATAGCTACCAATAGCCATCCCTTCTAAAACAGAATGAGGATCTTTTTCAAGAATGTGACGATCCATAAAAGCACCTGGATCTCCCTCATCGGCATTACATAGGAAGTATTTTTGATCGGAATCTATTCCGTAAGCTTCATTCCACTTTCTTCCTGCAGGGAATCCCGCTCCCCCTCTTCCTCGAAGATTGGATTCTGTTACGAAATCGATTACTTCTTTTCGAGTTTTTTCAAATAAAACTTGTTCTAATGCACTATAACCACCAAGTGCTATATAATCATCAATATTTGCAGGATCAATTAAACCACAATTTTTTAATGCAACTCTTTTTTGGTTTTTATAGTAATCCCCTGTTAAAACAAGGTGACCGTTTTTGACTTCTGCTATGCCATCTGCTAATAATTTAGCTTCTAGCTCTGGTTTGTGAGACCCTCGAATACGATTTAGTTCTTCCCTAGTTATCAACGCACTCTACCTCCAAACTGTATTTCTGAATGATATCTTTTACATCTGCTTTCTTAACCTTTGCATAAACATCTTCATCCACTACTACTACTGGTGCGATACTACAATCTCCAACACATCTACAATCTGTAATAGAGAATTGTAGATCTGGGGTAGTTTCACCACCTTTTATTCCTAAGATATTTTCAAATTCTTCTAAAATATCTTGAGCACCTTTTACATAGCATGCAGTACCTAAACAAATGCTGATGTTATGTTTGCCCTTTGGAATAAAGGTAAATTGAGAATAATAAGTAGCAACACCGAATACTTTTGATGTAGGTACATCTAATCCACTAGCGATCATTTCCATAACTTCTCGCGGCAGATACCCAAATTTTACTTGAGCTTCTTGCAAGGCTGGAATTAAAGCTCCAGGCATGTCTTTGTGGTCTGAAATAAATCCCTTAAACTCTAGAATTTTTTCTTTGTTCTTTTCAAGATCAAAGGTAAATTCCATACATACTTCCCCCTTTGTGTTTTTAAATTAACTTAAATAAGTCTATGGCATAAATAAATAATTGAATATCGTATACAATCTACATAGATTTACAGAGAGTAGATTGTTAATTAATTATTACCATATACCTCCATAATGATATTACAGAAACCAACTATAATCAATAATAAATTTATAATAAAAATAATCTTTACCATATCTAAATATAATATATGCAAATTATGGAATGTATTGAAAAAACATAAATTGTATTTTTATATTGAAATAATTTTAATTTCATGTAAATTCAAGGTTTTGATTATAAAGTCAAGAATACATAGACATAATATCGCATTTAGGATACTCTTATAGTTAGTCGGATAAGAAATTGAAATAATTATTGATAATATTAAATTCGTTTTAAAGTCAAACATTATAATTTTAAAACTTGTTTTTAAGTTAACATATCTAAACTATAATTGTGATATATTTTTATATTTTTAAAAACAAATTTAATGAAGTTTGGTACTTCCTTAAAGTGATGGACTAAATAATCTAAACGTTTAGTGAGTTTATGGGCTTCATAAGTTCTCATAGATAGATGGATTTTTATTAACTTCTTTAAATATATAAGTGAATAGGTATGTAATTCATGAACAGTATACTGCTTATCGTTGTACTTGTTAAAGTTGCATGAATTTATAAAATTAAAAATAAATTTATAAATTATTCTTGATTTTTTGAATCGATATTATATACTAAATAAAACAAAATAATATTAAGATACTATTTGCAGATATTTCTAAATACATTGCTACATTTATTATTATCTTTTTTCATAATAGTAGCTATCAATCAGTAAGGAAAAATAACTAAGGCTTCTATAGTAGTAGGCAGAGGAGACATGAGCATGAAAAAGCAAAGGGCAAAAATCCACAAGAATGAAGATGGTCAAGCCCTAATAATGGTGGTACTAGCAATCGTTGTTCTAATGGGGATTGCTGCTTTAGTAGTAGATGTGGGCATATTGTATGTAGAGAAAGCAAATATGCAAAAGGCTGCAGATGCGGCGGCTTTAGCGGGGGCGCAGGATTTGCCAGCAAATACTGCTATAATTACTGCGGAGAATTATGGTGCATTAAATGGAGCACATGATACAGATGCAAATCTAACGGATGATAAATCTAAAGTTGAAGTTGAATGTACAAAGACTGTTCCTCATTACTTTGCTAGAATTTTAGGTTTTACAGAAACGGAAGTTTCTGCTAGTGCAATAGCTGAAAAACAATATGTATGGGAAGGTGAAGGGTTACCTTTTATTAACTTTCATGAGAGCTTTTTAGAGATAGGAACACAGGTAGAGGTTTGGGATAAAGTTAGTTCGGGATATTTCCAGAGTATAGAGAATTTTGATGTCATAAATGAAGGAGTTCCTAATAACACTTACTTTCAGCTTCACATAGAAGATGGACTACAGGTTAAAAATGGTAAGGTTGCAAATAAGAAGAAAGCAATTGAAAATTATTACAACACTCACAAGTCTACCCTGACTCCAACTCCATATGTTTATATTTTTAGTTTATCACCAAAAGCTTTTGATACAGAGAAAGTTATCTTACAAAATGGAAGTCAAAAAAACATTAATGATTTAATAAATAAATCAGACTATGTGTCTTTAAAAAGCTTAGTTCTTGTAAAATGTACGTTTGACTATTATGATGATAAAATTCTCAAATTAACCTCTGTTAAAACCTATGATCTTGGAAATGATGACGTAGGATATCCTAATCTACCCGATTATCCTACAGATTATGTAGGACCTAATGGTAGTGGTTCACAATTAATCGAATGAAAGTATAATGAGGGAAAAATTAATATTTATTAAATAAATTATATTATACTAAGAGATAAACTATCAAAATCATTTGATTAAATAGACGAATATTGTATAATAGCTATGTGAACGTAACATTCGTTTTCGCTTATATAAAAATTCAAACCTACAGAATTACATAGGACAACAGCATAAAAAGGATCTATTGAAAAGGCAAACTTATCGAAAGGTAAGGACGCAAAGCACGAAGTCTACGGTTATAATACATAACTAGGATGGTTCAGCTGCCAAATTAGTTTGGCAGCTTTTTTTGTGTCAACTTTCTAGTAAATAAGCTGATGAGTATGGGCTTTTATGTAAAAATTTACTGTTTCATGTGCTTGATAAAAAAGCCGATGGGTATATATTTTTTATACGAAGAGGGTCTTGGCGCGCGTTAATTATAATTGAACAATGATTAAATTATCGTAATAGTTGTAAATCCTTTCAAATATTAAAATATACAGAATAAAGAAGTAGAAATTGATTAAATTAAGGATTACAAAATAGTGTTTTTATGCTACATAAACACACTATTTTATAATAAATGAACATAAAGCAATAAAATACTTTATGGGGATTAGGTAGTAGCATACATATTTTAAAAGGAGGAAGAAAGATGAATTTATTAAAAAGATTATTTGTAGAAGAAGAAGGACAAGGTTTGGTGGAGTATGCGTTAATTCTTGGACTCATCGCTGTGATAGCAATCGTAGCTTTAACAGATATTGGGACAAATGTTAAGGCTAGACTTGAAGAGATTAAAACTGCGTTAACTAAAAAAACAGCTTAAACAGAACAATCATAATATTTTTTTTATTTTAAGAAATGTTCTCTCCAATAGAGAGAGCATTTCTACTATATGAAACGATTAGGAGCATACATGGACATTTTAATAGTAAAAGTCGTATTAGTTATGGTAGCCCTTATTGCTACATTTTACGATATCAAAGAAAAGAGAATTCCCAATGCTTTAACCTTTCCAGCTATTCTCATGGGAATTGTTTTAAATACAATTTTTAATGGCTTTGAAGGATTGGTTTTTAGTATTGCAGGCTTTTTTACAGGGATGGTTTTATTCTTCATCCCCTTTGCATCCGGTGCTATGGGTGCAGGAGATGTAAAACTAATGGGAGCGATTGGTTCTCTTATGGGGTGGAGATTTGTAGTAGTTGCTACTTTGTTTTCTGCCATTTCTGGATTGCTTGTAGTTTTTGTTTACCTGATTTATCAAAAGAAATTATTTTGTTTTTTAAAAAAATACTTCTTATTTTTTACAATACCTATAATGCAAGCTCTTTCACTTAGTTTTAAAAGTGAAAAATTAGATCAAATACATAAGAATCTCCTTTTAGAAAAGCATCAAATCCATGATGAAAAATTATATGTACCCTATGGCGTAGCCATTGCACTTGGTGCATTATTTACTTTAAGCGGAATATATAAGGATTTTTTGTCCTTTTAACATAAGATTTGCCACATGTAGAGAGGATGAATGCAAGATGAGTCGTCTATTAAAGTTAGGAAAGAGCGATAAAGGCCAAGCATTAGTAGAATTTGCACTGGTTTTACCTATATTATTGGCATTAATCCTAGGCATGATCGAATTTGGCTGGATACTCAATGGTAAGATTACCCTTACTAACGCAGCAAGAGAAGGCGCTAGGGTAGCTGCTATATATCATGACAAGGGCGCAGTTGTTGACGATGCAAAAGAGGCTGTAATCAATGCTTCAGTAGCATCAAGTTTGACAATAATTGGTGTAAACACTACCTTTTCGTCAGATACGACAACTGTTATTGCTGAAGCTGAGATTGAACCCATCGTAGGGCTGTTTTTTAATAATAAAGAAGAGGTATCTCTAACCGCCCAAGCCGTTATGAGATTAGAGTAAAAAATGTAAGTTATTAGTACTACAGAAAGGAGCAAATTTATGAGAGCTAATAAAAAAATACTGATCCTTGCAATCATCTTAGGCCTAGCCACAGTCTTTGGACTAAGTACTTATATGAAAAAATCTGGAGCTATTGCAGTAGATGGGGGAGGTTATACAGAGGTTATTGTGGCGGCGAATACTATTCCAGCTAATGTAAAGATTACAGAGGAGATGTTGGTATCTCAATCCATGCCTGCAGATGCCGTACACCCAGATGCCAATAAATCTATCAGTAAAATCATTGGAGGCATTTCAACAATGGAAATCGTAAAAGGAGAGCAAATTTTATCCAATAAAGTAGCTCTAGGTCAATCCGATGCAGATTTAGCTTATCGAATACCAGACGATATGAGGGCGATCTCCATTCCAACAGATGAGGTGGTCGGAGTAGCTGGCTTTGTCAATGTTGGGGACAAAATCGATATTCTAGTAACCTATAGCAACAAAGATATTGCTAAGGTAACCACTACATACACTCAGCTTCAAAATATTGAAGTTCTTGCAGTAGGCAATGCAAAACAACGAGACCCAGCATCTCAAACAGATCTTCCATCTACTCTTACCCTATTAGTGAAACCAGAGCAAGCCGAGGTTTTAGTCTATGCCTTATCCAATGGAACGATGAACTTTACCCTTAGAAATCCTTCTGATACGAAAAAGATAGATTTTAAGTCCTACAGTTCTGAAAATTTTGGCACCTACAAGGAGAGATAGCAGATGGAATTTATAAGAGTATTTATACTAGGGATTATTGGAGAGGAAAGAACCTATATAGAGGATGTTCTATCAAATATTGAATACATAAAAATAGTTGGGGCAGTAAAGTCTGATGAGGAAGCTTTTGAAGAATTAGAGACAAATTTTGTAGATGTAATTCTTGTTGATGCAAGTGTTTCTGGTGATGGCTATAGAGTAGCAGAAGTTCTAAGTGAAGAATATCCAAATATGGCTATTATTATGGTAGAAAGAGAATTTGATGAAGACATTATATACAAATCCCTTTCTGCGGGTGCTCAGAACGTGCTATTCTACCCTTTTACAGAAGCAAAGCTTGTAGAGACCATATATCGTGCATATGAACTTATCAAAAGAAGACCTGTTCCTACAAGAGAAAAAACCTCAAGCCTAAAACCTCAGAAGAGCCTAGGTAAAGTGCTTACTGTGTTTAGCACCAAAGGCGGTGTAGGAAAGACTTTTGTGTCCGTCAATCTAGCCGTTGCTCTTCAAAGGGAAACATCTAAAAGAGTGGTTCTTGTAGATTTTGATATCGACTTTGGCAATGTGTCTTTAGCACTAAATATTGCTCCAAGGTTTACACTAACAAATGTAGTAGAAGATATTCAAAATATTGATGAAGACTTAATGGAAAGTTATCTCCTTCCTCATGAATCAG
Organism: Alkalibaculum bacchi; assembly: GCF_003317055.1. Lineage (NCBI taxonomy): Bacteria > Bacillati > Bacillota > Clostridia > Eubacteriales > Eubacteriaceae > Alkalibaculum > Alkalibaculum bacchi. Next base: position 118,883 of record NZ_QNRX01000006.1, on the reverse strand, counting down.
GTATCGTCATCTTACCTGCTAATGCAAAACCTCAGATGACAGAGTTTATTAATGCCAATCATGTAGAAAAGATATTAAATACTTTGAGAAGCTCTTTTGATTATATTGTAGTAGATATGCCTGCTAGGTTTTATGAGCCTGTCAATCAAGCATTAGTGAGTGCGGATATGCTTCTCATGATTACTACTCCTGAAATATCGGCCATTCGAAATGTAAAATCTGCTTTAATTACTTTAGATGAGCTTAATTATCCCCAAGGAAAAATAAAAGTGATTTTAAATAAAGCAGATAATAGAGGGCTTATTAAAGAAAAAGATGTAGAAGCTACTTTGCAACAAGAGGTCTTTGGCTCTATAAGCGTAGATTATAAACTCGCTACTGCTTCACTGAATCAAGGCGTTCCCGTCATAGAAAAGGGAAGGCCTAAGGGAGTGGCAAAAGAGTACTTGAATTTGGCAAAAAAGATTACACAGGAGGCACCTTCTTCTACAGAAAATAAGAAAGGAAGAAGATAAATGGCAATAGGCGTATTTGGAAAACAAAATGGATTTGACGGGCCAGAAGAAAAGAAAACTACAACATATCCTGATGGAGATATAAGCAGCAAAAGAAAAAAAGAATTAGATCAAATAGCAAATGTTGCATTGTCCAGGGTAATCGATAATATTATAGTCAATCCCCAAACGGCTACTTCTTCAGAAAAAAAAGTGGTTCAAGACCAAGTTATGGATACGGTGAATATCTTACTAGAAGAAACAAGAAAGCATCTTTCTCTAGGGGATAAGCAAAACATCGCAAATTCTGTAATGGATGAAATTTTTGGTTATGGACCCATTACCACCTTGTTAAATGATGAAACGGTTTCAGAGGTCATGGTCAATAGTATTGATAGCATTTATGTGGAGCGGTCTGGAAAACTCGAAAAGACTCCGTATTCTTTTCGGGATCAAGCTCATATTATGCACACTATCGATAAAATCATCTCCCCATTAGGAAGGAGAGTAGATGAAAGCTCACCTATGGTTGACGCAAGGCTACCGGATGGGTCTCGAGTAAATATTATTATCCCTCCACTTGCTCTAAAGGGGCCAACCATAACCATACGTAAATTTTCTGTAGATCCACTTATTCTTGAAGACTTAATATCCTTTGGTACTTTAAGTCAAGAGATGGCAACTCTCTTAAAAGCTTGTGTACGAGGGAGGGTCAATATTCTCGTATCAGGAGGTACAGGCAGCGGTAAGACGACCCTCTTAAATATCTTGTCTGGTTTTATTCCTAGTACAGAGCGAATTGTTACCATTGAAGACGCTGCAGAATTACAGCTTCAACAAGACCATGTAGTTACTCTAGAAGCCAGACCAGCAAATATGGAGGGAAGGGGTAAAGTCACTACACGAGACTTAGTAGTAAACTCCCTTCGTATGAGACCAGACCGAATTATCGTAGGAGAGGTCCGAAGCGGAGAGGCCTTAGATATGCTCCAAGCCATGAATACAGGTCATGATGGTTCTCTTACCACAGTACATGCAAATACCCCGAAGGATAGTCTCTCGCGTCTTGAGACTATGGTCATGATGTCTGGAATGGAACTACCTTCTAGGGCTATCAAAGAGCAGATTGCATCTGCTATAAATCTGATTATACAAGTGGCCCGCTTAAATGACGGCTCTCGAAAGGTGACAAAAGTCACTGAGATTACAGGGATGGAAGGGCAAACCATTACCACTCAAGATATCTATACTTTTGAACAAGAGGGGTTTGATGCCTATGGGAATATTGTGGGGAGACATGTTCCTACTGGAATTGTACCTGCATGTATGGAAAAAATACGAGTAACAGGAGAAAGCATACCTCCAAGCGTATTTATTGAACGAGGAAATCCTCAAAGGAGGTTTTAAAGGTGGAAGGATTTATTTTATTTGGAGCTTTTTTGACAGTGTTTTTTTTAGTCCTTAGCATTTATTCCCTTCTCTTTTCTCCAAGGATAGATACTTTGTCTAGGATGGAAAAGATTACAAATGATCAAGATTATGAAGAGTATAGTGAAGACGCCAAAAAGGACAGAAGAGAACAATTAAGTGCTATACTTGCTCAATTAGGTAAGTTCATGCCAAACCGGGCTTACTCAGAAAAGACTAGAGTAAAATTAAGTCAATCAGCAGTCCTTATGAAACCTGAAGAGTTTACGGGGCTTTGTTTTATGTGTAGTATTCTATTTGGAGGAATACTCTTTTTGCTTTTACGCTCTGCATTCGCATTCCTATTTATGCCTATTGGTTTTGTCCTACCAGGCATATTTTTAGGAATGAAAAAAACGGCACGAATGGCTAAGATAAACGGTCAATTGCCTGAAGCCCTTAATATTATCGCGAATGGTTTGCGAGCAGGCTTTAGTTTTACTCAGGCTATGGCAGTAGTCACCACAGAATTAGAAGGTCCTCTTAGTGATGAGTTTAGGAAAGTCCTTCGAGATAATTCTTATGGAAAGCCATTAGAAGAAGCTCTTAAGGAAATGTCAGATAGGACAGACGATGAAGATTTGGATATGTTTATTACTGCCCTTATTATCCAAAGACAAGTGGGGGGGAATCTTGCAAATATATTAGATACCATCTCTCATACAATTCGAGAAAGAGTCCAAATTAAAGGAGAAGTAAAGTCTTTAACGGCTCAGGGGAGAATGTCAGGGATTGTAGTAAGTGTACTTCCTATTGCCCTTGCTTTAGGGCTTTCCGTCATAAGCCCTGGATACTTAGACAGTTTATTCACCACAACAATAGGTAAGATTATGATATTTGGTGGAGTATTTCTTGAACTCATCGGCATTATTGTATTAACGAAATTAGTTGATGTAAAAGTATAGAGTGAGGTGAAGATATGGAGATAATACTATATATCATTGCTTTTATGACTACTATTGCAATTGTATTATTAATCAATGAGATGTTTTTTGCTGATAAAAAAGCAGTAAAAGATAGACTTGAAGTATTTGTAGATGTAGAATCTTTACCAGAAGATGAACGAGCTATGAGAAAATCCTTTTCTGAAAGGATAATGAAGCCTTCTTATGAAAAGTTATTACAATCTATAAGCAATGCTACACCCGAAGGACTACAAGAAAAATATGAAAATACTATTATTATGGCGGGCTCTCCAAAGAATGTGAGCTTTGCTAGAATAGTAGCTGTTCAAATGATGTTTAGCTTACTTTTGGCACTTTTGTTGTATATGGCTTCTTCAAATGGAGAGAGCACCGATTACCTTATCATTTTCATGGGTGCGACAATTGGTTTTATCTTACCCTACCGAATGATCAAGGTAAAAGCAGATCAGAGGAAAGAAGAAATTACTCGTTCCTTGCCAGATGTGTTAGACTTACTATATGTTAGCGTAGAAGCAGGCTTGTCTTTTGATATGGCTTTAAAGAGAACAATAGACAAGATTACAGGACCTTTAAGTGACGAATTTCATAAAGCTTTAGAAGAAATACGCTTAGGAAGGAACAGGCAAGAAGCTTTACGCGCTATTGTAAAAAGAACTGGAGTAGATGATTTATCCACCTTTATCACTTCTGTTATACAAACAGAGCAGCTAGGCAGTGATATTGCCAATATGCTTCAAATACAATCTACTACCATGAGGCAAAAGCGTAGACAAAGGGCAGAAGAAGCGGCGAGAAAACTCCCTGTAAAAATGTTGTTTCCCCTTGTGTTTTTTATTTTTCCTACATTATTTATTGTAGTATTAGGTCCAGCTATTATTCGAATTATAGATACTCTTGGTAGCGGTTTTTGATTAAAAGCATTTGCTTAGAGATGTTAGATAAAAGATAAGCAAACCATAAAGGAAGATTCTAATATTAAAGATCACATTATGGAGGTATTCATTTGTATAAACTTAAAAAAGTTAAATATTATGTCATCTTTCTTGTTATAATAGCAGTCGTTTTTAGTATGAGTAGTGTGATTGCAGAGACACAAGTGCAGGGGAACCCCCCAACCATAGCTGTTACCTTAGTTATCGATAACTCTGGGAGTATGGCTGAAACAGACCCACAAAAGCTGAGGGAAACTGCAGCCCATATTTTCATTGACCAATTGAGCCCAGAAGATTATCTGGGCATTATTACATTTAATTCGAAAGAAGAAGTAATCCTTCCCATACAACAAGTAAAAGATTTAGAAAATAAAAATGAGTTTAAAAAGATATTGTCTAGTAAGCTAGAAAAAGTTCGTGGAGATACGGATTATCTAGCAGCTTTAGATACAGCAGGTAAACAACTAGATTCTATAGAGAATGGAAATATAAAAAAGGTCATTTTGTTTCTGACAGATGGAGACCCAGATCCTGATGGAAAGGGTGCTTCTAGAGAGTATATGGACTCTTTAAAGGAATCAGTAAATAGTCTAGCAATGCGAAAGTACTATGTATACTCTGTAGGCTTTTCTAATAATTTAAATTCTGATGTTCTTTCTGAAATTTCTGAAAACACACAAGGAAAAATGAAGATTTCAGAAAATCCAGAGAAAATTGCTCTTAATTTCGGCGAGATTTTAGCAGAATTAAAAAATCCTCAAGGGTCTCTAAAGGAACAAATTGACAAGTCTAAAGTGGCGGCATCTGATTTGAATAAGAATACGAAAGAGTCTATAAAATCAGAACGCTATGCAGAAGGAACCTTTAGATCAGCCTATATATTTCTGGGACTTATTGGATTATTTGTCATGGCTGCACTATTCATGATCTTATTGGGATGGGCTTTTTACAAGATTTATGTGTATAAGTATACCATCGTTACAGGAAAATTACTCTACAGAAGGCAGTGTGGGGGATTATCAAGTCAGAATACATTAAATTTTGAGCATTTTAAGAAGGAAAAAATCATCATTACATTTGATGAGAACAAAAGTGAAGCTCAGTATCGTTTGCCCAATACAGAGTATAAATATGATATAGAAATATATGTGGATAGAGAAAAAAGCAAGTGGAAATTTGTAGATGGATGGAAGGCTGTGCTTAGAAGGGGAAAGCCTTCAGAAATTATACTAAAAGCTACGAAACCAGGCATCTTTATTTATGAAGATAAAGTGTATTCTAAAAAGAAGCTGTATAGTTATGATAAGTTTACATCTGGCGGTTATGAATTTGAGTACCAGGCAGAGGGAAAAGATAAGAAAAAAGGGAAGAATGTTCTGGAGGGAATCTCTTGAGAAAAGTAGTAGTGTGGAACAAAACAAAAGAATCAGTGATTTTACCTAAAGTCTATGTAGCAGAACGGTTTTTCGATAGACTAAGAGGACTAATGGGTACAAAAGAACTGGATTTAGATGCTGGGCTCCTCATAAGACCTTGTAATAGCGTCCACACCTTTTTTATGAAATTTTCCATTGATGTAGCTTTTATGGATAAAGATGGTCAGGTATGCTATATAATATATTCTATGGGAAAGAATAAAGTGAGCCCTATAGTGTCTAAGGCTTCTAGTGTATTGGAAGCCTCTTCTGGTACTTTTAAAGGCTGTAATGTAGCAATTGGAGATATTATAGAGTTTATTTAATGAGATAAAATAGCTATTATCGATCAGGTGATATGAAAGGATGAACAAGGTGAAAAAAGACTTATTAATACTAATGGATGAGACCATAAAGAGGGAGGCTTCTGATTTACATATAACCGTTGGTGTTCCACCTATGATAAGAGTAAATGGAAAACTAGAATATTTATCTGATGATGTATATTCTGTTGAAGATACTCAAAACATGGTGAGAGCCATAATGAATGAAGAGCAATTTAATACGCTAAATGAAAAAGGTCAAATTGATTATTCTTATTCGAACACAGGAAAAGGGCGATTTCGAATCAATGCTTACAAACAAAGGGGAAGCTATTCCATAGCTTGCAGGCTAGTAAGTTTTCAGATTCCTTCTTTAGAGGAATTGAATTTGCCAGAAGTAACACGAGAATTTGCCAAGTTTGGCAAGGGCTTGGTTTTAGTGACAGGTTCATCAGGTAGTGGAAAAACGACTACTATTGCCTCTTTAGTAGATATCATTAACCACGAGAGAAATAGCCATATTATTACATTAGAAGACCCTATAGAGTATCTTCATAGACATGATAAAAGCATGGTCAATCAGAGGGAAATAGGAAACGATACTACTGATTACCCTTCAGGGCTTCTGGCAGCTCTTAGGCAGGACCCAGATATTATTGTCATAGGAGAAATCCATGATGTTGAAACTTTGTCTTTAGCTCTTAAAGCTGCGGAAACGGGTCATCTAGTGATTTCAAGTATGCATATTGTAGGAGCTGTCAAGACCATTGAGCGAATTATTGATATTTTTCCGCCTCATCAGCAACAACAAGCTAGGGTACAGTTATCGACCGTATTAAGAGGAATCATATCCCAACAATTAATTCCTAGCCAAGATCAAAATGGACGTATTCCTGCAGTAGAAATCCTCTTAAGTAATACCGCTATTCGAAATTTAATACGAGAAAATAAAATGGATCAAATTAATGGAGCTATCCAGATGAATGGAAAACTAGGGATGACCACAATGGACGCTTATTTGATTGATTTACTAAATAGAGGAAAAATATCAAAGGAAAATACCCTGTTTTATAGTATGGATCAAGAGAATATGAAGAATAAATTTATATGGTAGATTTCAACAATAGTCGAGCAATTGTTGAACGGTTGTTGAACAATGGTTAAACAGTTGTTTATTCTGTATTAGGAAAGTCCTACTTTTAACCTTAACTTCTAGCTCAGTCATCCTGAGCGTAAGCGAAGGATCTTGACCCAAAAGGAATACCCAAATGCTAGTGGCTAAAGACTAATTAATGACTAGCGACTAAAGTGCCAAAGGCACTTTCTTGCTATTCAACTAAAAAGGAGCTGTGCAGTTGCATAACTCCTTTTGTGTAAGTGAAAGCGTTTTTTCGCACTAAGTTTATTTTCAGAGATCCTTCGTCGCAAGCTTCTCAGGATGACCGATGTAGCACCTTAGATGCTTTACATAGAACTTACAACGTAGAACTTAGAACTAATGTGCCGAAGGCACATTACTGTGCATCCTTCTTGGTCCTATGAATCGTACCATGAGGATGATGGGGTGGGGCGTATATGGAATATAGCTTAATGGGCACATTTCCTGTATTGATTAAATTATGCCATTTACCTGCTGGGACGAAGATAGCGTAATCTTCATATACATAAGCTTGAAAATCTAAATTATCTGGTGTGTCTCCCATTCTTACAATTCCTTGACCTTGTTCAATTCTAAAAAATTGGTCGGTGTCTTCATGGAGCTCTAAGCCGATATCTTCACCTACTCCTATGCTCATAAGAGTAGCTTGAAAATGTTCTCCTGTCCATAGAGCGAGTCGGAAATTATCATTTTGCTCGGTGATTTCTTCTATATTTACTACATAAGGCTCTGGACCATAATCTCTTAGTCTATATCTACTATTATTGGGGTCGCTATGTGAAGGAAATTGGTTTGGGTTTTGTGGGTAATAGCTTTGGTAGTATACTGGTGCAGTATAATATGGGTACTGATAGGGGTATTGATTTATATAATATGAATTATTTAGACCATAATACCAAAAATCGTAGGGAAGTTTTGTACAACAATGCATAGTATCCATCCTTTCTTAGTTTATTATAGTGTATGTTTACATGCTTACAATTGTGACTTGAGGATATTTTCTTTAAAACTATATTTTACTTATTAAGACCTAAATTCCAAAAGTTTGTATTGATAAAATAATAGTCAGATCCTTAAGCTGACGTTAAATCATTGACTAGCTTTGTTATAAATAAAACCCATTGGAAAGATAAAATGCAATAAAGGATCTAATAAAAATGTATAAGTTTTGTATTTTACTAAAAAATTAAAACAAGTTATGGAAATTAACACGATATTATGTTAGAATTTATAAAGACTTATAATCTCAATTATTGATATATTTTTGTATTCGGTTTCAAGAATGTAATAAAATTATCAATAGTTTTATTAAACTTCATTAAGGGGGGAAGAGGAATTGGTAGACTATACCAAGTTTAAGTTAAAGAGCAAAGAAGAGTTAGCGCCATTGTTAGAGAATAAGGATAGCTTATTTGTTATTGCTTGTAACAAATGCTTCAAAGAATTCGAAATTGGCGATGAGCCTGATTGCAGCAGTTTTGAGCAAATGGCCAATGAACAAGGCAAGACTCTTCTTGGCAGTGGAAAAGTTGATTTTCTGTGTAACGTGACAACTACATCTAAAGCGCTTCAGTCTTTAGTACCAGAGGAAGCAGAAAATGTATTTGTCATTTCCTGTGGTTTGGGTATTCAAATGGTTGCAGATCTACTCGAAAAGCCTGTTTACGCGGCAAGTGATTCTATAGCTTATAGAGGTCACCATGGTATGGCGTTAACAGATACTCGTTGTGATGCCTGTGGCCAATGTTATTTGAACCAAACAGGTGGTATTTGTCCAGTTATCGATTGTTCAAAGAGTTTAATTAATGGACAATGCGGTGGCGCTAAAAATGGCAAATGTGAAGTAGATAAAGAAATGGATTGTGGATGGCAAAAAATCTACGACAGAATGAAAGGTCAAAATCGAATTGATGAATTACTAAATCAACCGATTGAAGTTCGAGACTACTCTAAAATAAATTATAAATTTATTAATGAGTATGTTAAGAAAGTTCGTGAGGAACGCTTTGAAGGTTATTATGGAGGAATTCATCCTACAGAACATAAAGAGTTTAGCGAACACATATCTCTAGTGAATTTCCCAGATCCATTAAATGTAGTGATTCCATTATCTCAACATGCAGGTGCACCTGCAAATCCAATTGTAGAAGTTGGACAGCAGGTTAAAGTCGGTCAAAAGATTGGCGAAGCAAATGGATTTATCAGTAGTACAATACATTCTAGCGTCAGCGGTACTGTAGTAGCAATCGAACCTCGATTACATCCTACTTCTGGCCTAAATGTAAATTCTGTTGTAATTCAATCTGATGGAAAGAATACTTTAGACGAGTCTGTCAAACCAGCTGGTGATTTAGACAGCCTTACGCCTGATGAAATTGTTGAAATCATTCGCGAAAAAGGAATCGTTGGTATGGGTGGTGCGGGATTCCCGACTGCTGTTAAAGCTAAAGCGCCAAAACCTATCGATGTAATATTGGTAAATGGCTGTGAATGTGAACCAATGCTTACAGCAGACCACCGAGTAATGTTAGAATTTGCAGATGATTTGATCTTTGGTTTACAAGCACTTCTTAAAGCTGCTAATGCACCAAAAGGTATTATTGCAATTGAAGACAATAAACCGGATGCCATTGAATTATTACAAGCTAAAACTGCAGATTTACCAAATATCGAAATCGTTGTTGCAAAGACAAAATATCCACAAGGTGCAGAAAAAATGCTCATAAAACGAGTATTAAAAAAAGAAGTGCCTCGTGGAGGATTACCTGCTGATGTAGGTGCAATAGTAAGTAATATCAGTACTGTTAAGGCAATCTCTGATGCAATTCAAAAAGGTATGCCACTAGTTGAGAGAGTTGTAACTGTAACTGGAGATAGAATCAATAAGCCTGGAAACTACATAGTAAAAATCGGAACCTCTGTAAAAGAGCTTATCGAGCACTGTGGTGGCATAAAAGGTGACGACGTTCTGATTAAAATGGGTGGACCAATGATGGGCTTTAAACTAGATAATCTAAATGTGCCGGTAATGAAAGGTACGAATGGAATCATCGCCATTGAAGACATCATAACAGAAGAAAATGATTGTATTAAATGCGGTCGATGTTCAGACGTATGTCCAATGGAACTTCAACCACTATACTATCCAAAATACGAAAAAGCAGAAGACTGGGCAGCCATGAAGGAAAAGAATATAATGGATTGTATGGAATGCAGATGTTGCCAAAGTATTTGTTCATCTAAGATTATGATCGTAGATGCAATAAAAGCTGGAAAAAAAGCCATAAGGGAGGGTAAATAATATGTTAATTACCCAACTAAAATCAAAAGATGCGATAGCATCCTTAGCACAAGGAAAAACTTTTGTTATAAACTGTCATGGATGTAAAGAAGTTTATTTTCCTGAATACCAAGCTGATGAATTACAAAAAGAATTAGCAGCTGAAAAAGATATTACTGAAATCATGACAAGAGACTATATATGCAACCCAGATCATTTGCAATTGCAACTTGAAAAATATATGGATAAAGTCAAAGATGCAGACACAGTCCTCGTATGTTCTTGTGGTGTAGGCGTGCAAACTGTGGCAAAATACTTAGAAGAAAAAAGAGTATTTTCAGGTTGCGATACTTATCCTTTACCAGGATTTCAAGGAGTCACTCCTCAGGAGCTTGATTGTGCTCAATGTGGGGAATGTTATCTGAATTATACTGGAGGAGTTTGCCCTATTACCGCATGCTCAAAGAGCTTAGTAAATGGCCAATGTGGCGGCTCCAAAAACGGTAAATGCGAAGTCGACAAAGATATGGAATGTGGATGGGAACGCATTTATAGAAAACTTGAGAAGTTAAATAAACTAGATACATTAAAGCATCCAACAAAAGTACGAGATTACAAAAAGCCTTTTGATTTTTCAACTAAAGATGGAGAATAAACACAAAATTGGCTATTCTATCTGCTTTTGTTTCTAGCTAAGATTATTTATGATAAGGGGCGATTTAAAAAATGAGACTTACTGAGTTATTTGAACGTGGCGAGTTTGTAGTTACTGCAGAAGTTGGTCCTCCAAAGGGGATTAATATAGACCATTTAATTGATGAAGTAAATACCTATTTAAAAGATAGAGTAACAGCAGTTAATGTTACAGATAATCAATCATCTGTAATGAGACTAGGCTCTTTAGCAACATGTAAAGCATTTAAAGATGAAGGTATACCACCAATATTCCAAGTTACTTGTAGAGACCGAAATCGTATCGCGTTACAATCCGATATCTTAAGTGCAGCAATGCTAGGCATTGATAATTTACTGCTTTTAACAGGTGACCACACTACACTTGGAGACCACCCACAATCAAAACCTGTTTTTGATTTAGATTCTGTATCTTTAATTCATGCAGTAAAACAACTTGAATCAGGCGTAGACCTTGCTGGAAATGAGCTTGTTGGAGAACCTCCTAAATTTGCTAAAGGAGCTGTTGTTTCACCTTGTAGTGATTCTGTTGATGTTCAACTGGCAAAAATGGAAGCAAAAGTTAAAGCGGGTGCAGATTACTTCCAAACACAAGCAGTTTACGAACCTGAAAAATTCATTGAGTTTATGGAAAAAGCGAAACAATTTGGCGTACCAGTTATGCTAGGTGTAGTTATTCCTAAGAGCGTAGGAATGGTAAAATTCATGAACGCAAATGTAGCTGGTATACACGTTCCAGATCATTTGATTGAAGAACTTAAAAAAGATAAAGAAAAGACAAAAGCTGGTATTACTGGCGTAGAAATCACTGCACGTATTATTAAAGAATGTAAAGATTATTGCGATGGTTTACATATCATGGCATTAGGCTGGGAATCTAAAGTTCCAGATATCCTTACATTAGCTGGACTTTAATAAAGTTTTGTATTATATAAAACTATAGAAAAACTACTCTCTGTTGAGGATATGTCCGTACTTAGTAGAGGGTAGTTTTATTTTTTGATAAAATAGTCCATAAAACGATTTTGTTTGCGAACCTTTGACAATTTTCAACAAAAAGAAATGATAAAATAATATAATATTTACATGCACATAAAGCTTTAGGGGGGAATGTATATGCTTGCAGATATTAAAAAAAACTTTTTACAAAATTATAGAATTATTGTAGTACTTGTTGGGTTATTATACCTTAGTACAATTAATTTTGATCTCTTTCAGTATGTAGTCGAAATCATGGGAATCGCCATAGGCGTTATGATTGTTGCTATATTTCATAATTCTAAACAGTGCAATCTACATAATAATCAGTTTGGAATACTAGGTATTGGATACATTTCTATTATTTTATTTAATTTCTTACATATGATTACAAAGAAGAATATGCCTTTTTTTGATATAAATTCTAATAATCTCTTTCTACAATTTTATATAGTTGCTAAATACATGAATGTCATTACATTGTTATTATTCGTGACGAACTATCCTAAAAAACTGAATATAAAGGTGGTACGCGCTATTTATTTTTCCATTTCTATTTTGTTGCTTCTGTCTATATTGCACTGGTCAAACTACCCAGTTGTTTATATTGATGGGGTTCGTTCGGCAAGTTTTAAAAAAGCTAGCGAATTTCTTATTAGTGTTGGTTTAATTTGTGCGGTGATGATTTTGGTAAAAAAGAAAGATCAACTTCATCCAAATACTTTTACGTACTTACTCTACTGTTTGATATTTATGCTTTTCACAAGTATACCTTTTACCCTATTCAAAGAAACTGGAGAAGATGTGACCGTAATTGGTCACTTGTTTCAAACAGTTTCTTTTTATTGTATTTATAAAGCTATTGTACAAATAAATATGAAGATTCCTCTTAAAAAACTTCAAGAAAGCAGAGAAAAATATGAGAATCTCGTCCAATTATTGCCAGAAGCAATATTTGTATATTCCAAGGGAAAAATCGTGCTAGCGAACCCTGTTGGATTGAGCATATTAGGTTTGACGAGCCAGGAAGAATTAGAAGAAAGTTGTTTGTGGGACTATATCGAAGTAAAAGAAGAGTCAATTATCGGAGGTACAGATTACAAGAATCAAGAAGCAGACTTGATACAAAAGGACGGAACAAAACTAAATGTATTGATTACGACCACTCCCTACGATGTAGATAGTACCTTAATCATCTTACAAGATGTATCAGAATATAAAAAGGCAGAGCGCATGAAATTAGAATTAGAAATCCAGCAAGAGAAACTAAAAACAACTTTAGAATACGAAGAGCTAAAAACAAGTTTTTATATAAATATGTCTCATGAATTTAAAACTCCCATAAATATTATATTAGGCGTCATACAGTTATTGCAGTCAGAAAATCCACCAGAAGAATGGGACAAGTATTTAAATGTTGCAAAGCAAAATAGCTATCGCCTATGGCGACTTATAGATAATCTTATGGATGTTTCAAAAATCAATGCCAAAGCTTATGAGGTGGTAATAGCTGAAAACAATATCGTGCAAATAGTAGAAGATATGGTGCTGTCTGTGGCAGAATATATGAACCGTAATGCCTGTGGCAATCAGATATCAATTACTTTTGATACAGATGTAGAAGAAAAAATCATACCATTTGATCCTGATCTTATCGAAAGGATATTATTAAATTTACTTTCAAATGCAATAAAGTTCTCAAAGAAAAATGGAAATGTACTGGTAGATATTCAAGATGGGGAAGAATACATTACCATAATTGTAGAAGATGATGGAATAGGTATTCCAGAAGATCAAATAGCATCTATATTTAGATGTTTCGCTAAAGTAGATGACTCCTTAACAAGAAGATGTGAAGGCAGTGGCATAGGCTTATCTATTGTACACGCTTTTGTAAAGATGCAAGGAGGCAAGATAGAAGTATATAGTAAACCAAATTGTGGGAGCAAGTTTATCATACAATTGCCAATAGGGAAACAAGAGAAAAATGACAATGAAGTAAAAGTATTGCCTATTCGCTCAGAATTGATTCCTATAGAGTTTTCGGATATTTATTCGTTGACGTCGAATTTTTGAGTTTTGAGAAAACGTTTACCCTTTAAGAAAAAAACTATTAGAACGGCTATTTTTGGTTCATTTAGTTCATTTTAATTGATCTTCCGCAAAAAGAATTGTCTTCTATATTACAAAATTAATGGGTTGCAGGTACTTTTTAACTTTATAGTCGAGATAAAACTTAGTTAATTAATATACAAAGATAAGCCCTGCAGAAGACTGTAAGGCTTTTCTTTCAAGACAATGGCTTAAAAGAAAAGCCATTAAATTTTAAGATTTTAATAAGAATAGTAAAAAAAAGCTACATATAATGCTATTAAATATGAAATTTAAATTTATAAATATTTGTGGCTAAAAGCATAGAAGTATTGATTAATCTAAAAAGATGTTATATACTATATTCATAAACACAAAAAAACAATATGATGCAAGCGAATATGGATTGGTTGTTTTATTACTTATTGAAAAATATAGCTATAATTTCATAAGTGATAATTTTAACAAAAACCTAGAGTTCTTCATAGGATTAGACCTTATTCATACTTAAATCAAAGCTCTTAAAGCTTGATTTAATTCTCGTTATCAAGTGTAAAATCCGCATTTTGCATATTAAAAATGACCAACATATAAAAACTAAAAGAAAATAAGATAACAGTGATAATTGCATTGAATAAGATGATACGTATTATTCAAAACTAGAAATGGAGAAGACCATGAGTAGAAATAAAAAACATCCTTTGGCAAATCTCGCCTTATTGACTCATATCGGAATATCGATGTTTGTACCTATTATTGGATGCTTCTTCCTAGGTAAGTACTTAGATACGGTGTTTTCAACAGGAAATATACTTTTGCTAATTTTTACGATTTTAGGTGTATTGACAGCTTTTCGAAATTTATTTGCAATTGGATTAGAGTCTGGACCAAAACGAAAGGATGATACCTATAAAAGAATTAGAAAATAGAACTATCATAAAAAGATCTGTAATTATAGGAGTTTGTCTAGGGATTATTTCTTTTTTTTTAATGGATAATGGAGCTACTTTTGTTAGAGGAATTGCTTTTGGTCTGATTTTTAGTTTATTAAGTTTTCGTTTATTAGAATTAACCCTTAAAAAGTCTATTAAAATGCATCCTGTAGGGGCGACAAAATATATAATTTCTCAATATTGTATAAGGTATCTTTTAACTGGAGTGGTTGTTTACATATCTCTGACCAATCCAAAAATCAATATAGTAGGAACAATAATTGGATTATTCATATTAAAAATAGTTATAGTTTTATCCAGTATTGTTTCAAAAAAGAAAGAAGTTAAAGAAGTTAATAATGTAGAAGGAGGTGATATATTTGGCAGAAGGTCCTAAGATTTATGCTGAAATACTTGGCATTCAGATTACTACGTCTACCATAAATATGTGGATGGTTATGGCTGTAATTATTATATTATGCGTAGTATCTACTCGAAATTTGAAGACAGTACCAGGAAAAATGCAAACCATTTCAGAGTTAATCGTCACTACCATGAATAATATGGTGGAATCTACTATGGGAAAAAAGAATATGAGTTTTACTCCTTATATGCTTACTCTTATAGTATACCTAGCTTTTGCAAATACCGTAGGGCTGATTGGTATGAGACCACCTACCGCAGATTTGAACATGACACTAGCACTATCCATACTAACCTTTATTTTGACACAGTTTTTTGCTATTAAGTCAAAGGGAATAGGTACTTATTTAAAGGGCTACATAGAGCCGTTTCCTTTTCTTCTCCCTATGAATATTATGGGAGAATTAGCAAATCCCATATCTTTAGGTTTCCGTCTATTTGGTAACTTGCTTGGTGGAACCATTATTATGGGTTTGCTCTATACAGGATTAATGAATTTAATAAAACTTCCTTTAGTGATCCCAATTGTAGCTCATGCCTACTTTGACATCTTCTCGGGATTATTGCAGAGTTTTATCTTTGTTATGCTATCCATGGTATTTATTGCTATGGCCATGGATTAAATGAGTTGATTTAAATCTAATTAAATAATATTAAATTTAAGGAGGAACAAAAATGATAACAGGAATAGAAATAATTAAAGCGTGTTCAGCATTAGGTGCAGGATTAGCTATGATCGCAGGTTTAGGACCTGGTATTGGTCAAGGTTTTGCGGCAGGAAAAGGTGCAGAAGCAGTAGGTCGTCAACCAGATGCAGCAGGAGAAATTACAAGAACCATGCTATTAGGTCAAGCGGTTGCAGAGACAACAGGGATTTATGCTTTAGTTATTGCATTGATTCTTATATTTGCAAATCCATTTATTTAAATCTTTTGTATCAATTCTGCTGCTGTCTAGGACCGAAGGGACGACGAGAGCAGCCTAGAAGTGAGCATGTCAGGCACGTCCAAGAGAACGAGCAGGAGTGAAGTTCGATTGGATACGGGCAACGGCTTACTGGAAAGGAGGTTTATCTTGGAAAACGCAAGTTTGGTTACCGCTAATGTAAAAATGATCATATTTAATATGCTTAACTTTCTTATATTGTTCTTTATTGTAAAGCATTTTTTCTATGAAAAAATAAATGGTTTTATTCAGAAGCGATCTGATGACGTGTCTTTAGAAATGAAGAATGCACAAGCATTAAAAGCAGAAGCAGAAGGATATAAGGCAGAATACTCTGCTAAATTAGCCAAAGCTGAAGAGCGCTCAAAGGAAATCATTGAGGAAGCGATCAATACAGCGAAAGATAGAAAAAGTGAAATCATTGAAGAAGCAAATAAAGAAGCAATGAAAATTCAAGAGCGTGCAAAAGCTGAAATCAATTTAGAAAAGAAAAAGGCTTTAGAAGAGGTCAGAGGAAATATTGTTGACTTAACAATGTATGCTACAGAAAAAGTTATAAAAGAAAGTTTACACAAAGCAAAACACGAACAATTAATCTTGGATTCCATCAAAAAAGTTGGTGAAGTCAAGTGAGTTTAGGAAGCAGAAGATACGCTACGGCACTTCTAGAAATCGCTAAAGAAAACAATATATTAGATGAAATGTACCAAGAACTTGAAATGGTAGTCGGAGAGTTGACAAAGGAAAAGAAAATGTGGCAGCTTATGACGAGTGCTCAAGTTCAAAAGGAAGAGAAAGAGGAAATTCTTCAAAAAATATTTGAAAAAAGGATCCATAATTTCTTATATAGTTTTCTAATGGTTTTACTTAAAAAGAATCGATTCTTTGAATTAGAACTTATATTTTTAGCCTTTAAAGAAAGTTATTTAAGTGAAAAAAACATCTTGGAAGCCTCTGTTCTTTCGGCTATTAAACTTACAGACGAGCATATGCAAAAAGTTCAAGAACAGCTTGAAAAGAGAACGAGAAAAAAGGTAATAATTAAAAATATTATTGAAGAATCTATCCTTGGTGGTTTGGTCATCTATATAGGGGAACAAGTTATTGACGGAAGTGTACGTAATCAGTTGAATGTATTACGAAGCAATTTGCAGAATATTGGATTAGAAGAAACAGAGGTGATTAAGTGAATCTTAGGGCTGCAGAAATCAGTAAAATTATAAAAGAGCAAATACTGCAATACGAGCAAAAGCTAGAGGTAAGAGATATTGGTACTGTTCTTCAGGTAGGAGATGGAATCGCCCGAGTACATGGCATAGACAACGCCATGGCTGGTGAGCTGCTTGAGTTTCCTAATGAGGTTTATGGCATGGCCCTAAACTTAGAAGAAGATAATATTGGTTGCGTTCTTTTAGGGGACGATAGCAGTATTGTTGAGGGAGATATCGTAAAGAGCACGGGTAAAATTGTAGAGGTACCAGTAGGAGAGGAACTTATCGGACGTGTTGTCAATTCATTGGGACAAGCCATCGATGGAAAGGGCACGATACATACCAATAAGTCACGACCTATTGAAGTAAAAGCTTCTGGCGTTATTGAGAGAGAATCCGTCTCGCAACCACTGCAAACGGGATATAAAGCTATCGACTCTATGATTCCTATTGGAAGAGGTCAAAGGGAATTAATTATCGGTGATAGACAGACAGGAAAGAGTGCTATCGCTATTGATACAATTATCAATCAAAAGGAAGAAGATGTTATTTGTATCTACGTAGCTATTGGTCAAAAAGCTTCTACAGTAGCTCAAGTTGTAGGAAAGCTTGAAGAACACGGCGCAATGGATTATAGCATCGTAGTAGCAGCAACTGCTAGTGAATTATCTCCACTTCAATACATTGCACCTTATAGTGGCGTAACGATTGCTGAGTATTTTATGGAAAAGGGAAAAGACGTACTTATTGTCTACGATGATTTATCAAAACATGCAGTAGCTTATCGTACCATGTCTTTATTATTAAAACGATCACCAGGAAGAGAAGCCTATCCAGGGGACGTATTCTATCTGCATTCTAGATTATTAGAACGTGCGGCAAAACTTAAGGCTGGCGGATCTATTACGGCTCTTCCTATTATAGAAACACAAGCAGGAGATATTTCGGCGTATATTCCTACTAATGTTATTTCAATTACAGATGGTCAAATATTTTTAGAGTCTGAACTGTTTTTTGCAGGAGTCAGACCAGCGGTTAATCCAGGAATTTCGGTATCTCGAGTAGGTGGAGCAGCTCAGATAAAAGCAATGAAAAAGTTAACAGGACCTCTCAGAATTGAATACGCCCAGTATAAAGAATTAGCAGCTTTTGCCCAATTCGGATCCGACTTAGATGAAGGTACGAAAGCTCAGCTCGAAAAAGGGGAACGTATCGTAGAACTCTTAAAGCAAGATCAATACTCTCCTATGAAGGTTGAGCACCAAGCTATCGTCATTTACGCTGTTACCAATGACTATACAAAAGACATTCCTTTAGATCAATTCAAGGAATTTGAAAAGCAGCTTATTGGTTTTGCAGATAGACAATATCGTGAACTCCTTCAAAGCATTAAAGAGGGTCAAGGTCTTACAGATGAAATGAACTCACAAATTGGTGAGATGATTCAGAAATTTAAACAAGGCTTTAAGGGGATCTAAGGGAAAGAGGTGAAAATCTATGGCTGATAATATGAGGGCAATTAAAAGGAGAATTAAGGGCGTAAATAGTACAAAGCAAATCACACATGCAATGGAATTAGTTGCATCGTCCAAACTCCGAAAGGCCAGAGAAAAAGCTGAAGCCAGAAGGGCATATTTTGATGAGATGATTCAAACGGTTAAAGAATTAGCTTCTCAACAAATTGGAAAACCGACAAGCCCTTATTTAATGAAAGGTCAAGGTAAGAAATCTCTAGTCATTGTCATTACAGCAAATAGAGGTTTAGCAGGTGGATATAACAATAATGTAATTAAATTAGCCCTTTCCCATAGAGAAAACAAGGATGATATGAGTTTTATGGTTATAGGGAAAAAAGGTATAGAATTTTTCAAAAATAGGGATTACCATGTTGCTTCTACGTTTCATGTAAATACAGAAGAACCTTCCTATCAAGAGGCTAGGCAGATAGGAGAAAAGGTAATTTCTCTATTTGAATCAGGAGAATTCGATGAAGTATATATTGCCTATACAAAATTTATATCTACTATTAGTCAAAAACCTCAATGTGTACGGATGCTGCCTTTAGATAAGGACAGTCTGGAAACAACAAATAATGAAAAAAGTAAGAGTATTTCAGCCACAATGCAATACGAACCTAGCGAAGAAAGTGTACTTGAATATATCATTCCCAAATATATCATGAATACCATTTATGGTGCTATGATAGAGGGAGCCGCAAGCGAACAAGGAGCAAGAAGAATTGCAATGGAATCAGCTACAGACAATGCGGAAGAAATGATTGAAGGGCTAACCTTGAGTTATAATAGAGCAAGGCAAGCACAGATTACACAAGAAATCGCTGAAATCGTTGCAGGGGCAAATTCTGCAAAATAAAATTTGAACACAAGTAAACAAGAGATTGGAGGCAAAAGAGTGGCTAAGAACATTGGATATATTACACAAGTCATCGGCCCAGTCATTGACGTAAAATTTGAATTTCAAAACTTACCCAAGCTATACAATGCCATAAAGATAGATAACCATGGAAAGCCCCTCATCGTTGAAGTAGCGCAGCACTTAGGAGACGATGTAGTAAGATGTATTGCCATGGATTCTACAGATGGCTTAAAAAGAGGAGATGCAGCCGAAGACACAGGTTCGCCTATTACGATACCTGTTGGAGATACTACATTAGGACGAATGGTAAATGTATTAGGAGAGCCAATTGATGGAAAACCTCCTATCAAAAGCAAAATGAAATACCCTATTCATCGCCCTGCACCATCCTTTGAAGAGCAACAAACAGAGCCAGAGATTTTAGAGACTGGTATAAAAGTTGTAGACTTAATCGCACCTTATACTAAGGGAGGTAAGATTGGATTATTCGGTGGAGCAGGTGTAGGTAAGACTGTTTTAATCCAAGAGTTAATCAATAATATAGCGAAAGAACATGGAGGACTCTCTGTTTTTGCTGGAGTAGGTGAGCGAACGAGAGAGGGAAATGACCTCTATTATGAAATGATTGAATCAGGCGTTATCGAGAAAACAGCCTTATGTTTTGGTCAAATGAATGAGCCTCCTGGAGCGAGAATGAGAGTTGGTCTAACAGGACTTACTATGGCAGAGTATTTTAGGGAAGAAGCAGGTCAAGACGTTCTCCTGTTTATCGACAATATATTCCGTTTTACTCAAGCAGGTTCAGAAATTTCTGCTCTTTTAGGAAGAATGCCAAGTGCGGCAGGATATCAGCCTACTTTGGCTACAGAAATGGGCGCATTACAAGAGAGAATCACTTCTACTAGTAGAGGATCCATCACCTCTGTACAGGCAGTATATGTTCCAGCGGATGACTTAACAGACCCGGCTCCAGCGACAACATTTGCGCATCTAGATGCTACAACGGTACTAAGTCGATCTATCGCAGAAAAAGGAATTTATCCAGCTGTAGATCCTCTTGATTCAACATCTAGAGCATTGGATCCTAAAGTTGTAGGTGAAGACCATTATCAAACAGCTAGGGAAGTACAAGAGATACTACAAAGGTACAAGGATCTGCAGGATATTATAGCTATACTAGGTATGGATGAACTGTCTGACGAAGATAAGATTATCGTTAGCCGTGCTAGAAAAGTAGAACGATTCCTGTCACAACCTTTCCATGTAGCAGAGCAATTTACTGGTTTTGAAGGTAAATATGTGCCTATCTCTGAAACGATTAGAGGTTTCCAAGAAATTTTACAAGGAAAACACGACGATCTACCAGAAGCAGCATTCTTACTTGTTGGAACCATTGAAGATGCTGTGAAAAAAGCTCAATCAATGAAAGCATCGAAATGAGGCTAGGATAATATGGCATTTAACTTACAAATCATTGCGGTAGATCGAGTTTTTTTTGAAGGGGAAGTAGGCAAAATCATCCTAAAAGGTACTGAAGGAGAATTGGCTGTATTACCCCACCACACCCCTCTAACTACAACCCTAGCGGAAGGTGAAATAAAAATATTTCTTGAGGATAAAACAAAAAAAAGTGCAAGCTTAATGGGCGGATTTGTAAAAATCGGAAAAGATAAAACTGTGATTTTAACTGAAGCAGCAGAATGGCCTGGTGAGATTGACGTAGACAGGGCATTAGCTGCAAAGGAAAGAGCAGAGAAAATGCTAAAAGATTCTAATGCAAATCAAGCTAGAGCAATGGCTGCCTTAAGAAGAGCTCTCGTACGATTAGATTTAACGGAAAAGTAATTGCTTTTACTTCTAAAAGGATATTGTGTGTTAATATTCTTTTAGAAGTATTTTTTTTGATGAATTACTATGCAATTCTTTGTAGGGCCTTTCTGCGAAAATTTACTTAAGAGCAGGTATTCTTATAAAAAATATGATACTATTGTAGATGATTTTAAGAAAGAAATTCATTTTTAGTTGTTTGAAGACGCAGTTATGGTACAAAGTAAAAATCAGGGGGATATTTTATGGGAGGTTATAATAAAAAAGTATATATATCAGTAGCCGTGTATACATTGATTGTCGGTTTATCATTTATGTTCTTAAAAATTGCTTTAGAGTCAGCAGATCCAATTGATTTATTAGCATATCGATTTTCAGCTGCATTTATAGGTCTTTTCATTGCGTATGGATTTAGATGGATTAAGGTTGAATTTAGCAAAGAAAGAATGATAAAAATCATCCCCATATCTCTATTTTATCCTTTGGGCTTTTTTTCGTTGCAAGCATTTGCTCTTCAATATATTTCTTCCGCAGAAGGAGGCATTTTACTAGCTGCATCTCCTATATTTACATTGATTCTAGCAACTTACTTTTTAAAAGAGAGGACGACGATTTTTCAGAAGTTTTCAATTTTAATATCTGTAATAGGTGTAATGTATATAGCAATAAATAAGGGGATTAATCTAGAATTTAATAATTTAAGGGGCACAGTTTTAATGCTATTAGCAGCTTTATCTACATCTAGCTATAGCGTTATGGCAAGAAAGATGAGGAAGGACTTTAGCCATCTTGAAATAAGCTCTATTATGATTTTAATTGGTTTTATTGCTTTTAATGTGTTGTCTGCAGGTAAACATATCACGAATGGTACATTAAGTGACTTTTTCGTACCTTTATCAAATCTTAGTTTTATAATATCTATAATGTATTTAGGTGTACTTTCTTCTTTAGGAACATCCATTATGAACAACTATATTTTATCTAAAATAGAAGCCTCTAAAATGGGCGTTTTCGCTAATTTATCTACGATTATTACAACCATTGCAGGAGCAGTGTTCTTAAAAGAAACAATTGTATATTATCACATAATAGGCTCCGTTCTTATTATAGGAGGGGTCTTAGGAGTTCATTTTTCAGATAAAAAATAGTGTGGATTGAAAGAAGACTAGGTATTTGCTTTATTTTGCAAATGCCTAGTCTTAAAGAAGTAGTAACTAGAGCAAAAGAAAAATTCTATTATTTAAAGACCATAATATGCTTATCATTATTTCTTTTAATAGTAAAATGACCTTAAAGGAGCATCCTAATACTAGTGACTAAATACTAAAGTGTCCAAGCACTTTTTATAAATGTGACAACAAATTTTCATCAACTAAAGTCATATAGACTTTATACAAGTGGTCTGCCATTCGTTCCATGTGACCAATTAAATCTACAAATATGGCTCCAGATTCTACATTACATATATCGTTTTCAAGTCGTTTAATGTGATTATCAAGTAGTGCGTTATAAAAGGAATCTGCTTGATCTTCTAATCTCTTCATTTCATCTACCTTAGAGTAATCACGGTTTTCAATACTATCTATAGTGATAGAAATCATTGTTGTTAAAATATTTTTATATACATCAATTTCTTTTTGTGATAGTTCTGAAAAAGGTAATTGTTTATCAACTTTGGTGCTGATATTTTTTAAGTATTCTATGGTACGATCTCCAACTCGTTCGATATTATTAATGGAATTTATAAAGGCTGGTATCATAGCAGAATATTGATTCGTAAGTCCTTGCTTTGATATGTCTACTACAAAGGATGTAATATCAATTTGTATCTTGTTTAAGATATCTTCATCTTTATTAATTTCATCCAAGCATTTCATGCTATTTTCATAAAGAGCAGTAAGGGATTTATCGATCATATGCTTGACTATGTCTAATGCTCTAAGTGTCTCCTGCAATGTAGCCTGAAATGCGGCTACTGGCGAAGTTAAAAGATTTTTGTCTAAGTGTTCAAATGTGTCTTCATTCTTATCTACAATTATTTTTTCTAAAAATGTAACATATACTTTATGGAATGGCAAAAACACCAATGCACTTACTACATTAAATACAGTATGAGAGTTGGCAATTTGAAGCCCAATTTCTGAACTGCCATACATAATTTGAGTAAAGAACTCTATGAGATTGATAAAAGGTCCAATTAGAATTGCACAGATCGCAACGCCAATAATATTGTATAAGGTATGTGCCCAAGCGGTTCTTCTAGCATTAATATTACCAGTTGCACTGGCTAACTGAGCAGTAATACATGTACCGATATTATCTCCAAGCATAATGGCAATCGCACCAGGTAAGGTGATAACACCTGCCTGTCCTAACATGAGCACTAAACCAACGGTAGCACTACTACTATGAACCAGAGCAGTGGCAACTGCACCTAGTATAATCCCTATTATAGTAATAGAGGCATAATCTTGGAAGAACAATCGGATGGACTCGCTTTCTTGAATAAACGGAACACCTGAGTTTAAAATCTTTAAGCCTAAAAACATTATGCCAAATCCCATGATGGCACTGCCTATATTTTTAATAACGTCTTTCTTTGCAAAATAAGATATAGCAAAGCCTAGACCTAAAACAGGTAAAGCTATTTCTGTAAGTTTAAATTTAAAACTAAATGCCATGAGTTGGGCTGTAACAGTGGTACCAATATTGGCACCATAGATAATTCCAATAGCTTGAGATAGGTTCATTAAACCGGAATTAACAAAGCCGACAGTTAATACAGTTATAGCCGTACTGCTTTGAACGAGTACAGTCGTTGCAATACCCACAAAAAAAGCGCTCCAGATATTTCCGGTTAGAACAGACAATATTTTTTTCATTAGTTTTCCAGAAGCTCTCTCTAAGCCGTCTCCCATCATGTCCACTCCATACATGAGAAGGGCGGTCCCACCGATAAGACCAAAAATAAATTCTATCATTCATTTCCTCCTAAATTATTTTGCATTATTTACAAATGCGTGTCGAGTTTAGTAATAATATGTAATAAATACAGAATCATTTTATATTAAGTGCCATTGTTCTGCAATGAATATTTTACATAGAATCAAAATAAAACATCTTGAAATTTACAATTTTGTTATATTAGTAATCTTATTGGATATGAAGTCTTTATATTCTTTATATTATTACAAATAATTAGAAAACCATAGAATTACTTAATAAATTAGTGTATAATTATTGGGTGAAATCAAGGGTTGGATTCCCTTATACGTCACCATTTTGTATATAAGGACGGTTTTTCGTGTAATAGACGAGGGAAGCCGTCTTTCGTTTCGTTTAGCGAAAAGCTGAATGTGGAAAGGAAAAACTCACTGAGGGTGACAAAACTTCCGCTTTCAGCATTCAGCGCTTTTAGAATGACGTAACATTTAGAAACTGCTAAAGCCAGTAACAAAGCGTGGAAGTCGCTTACTATATATAAAATATAAAAGAATCGAGGATGAAAAATGGACAATAAAAAATTAGCTGAATTGCTTTTTCCAGAAATAACAAAGTCAATATCTTATTACGAAGATACTGTATTTCCTAATAGAAATTTAAGTGAGAGGGCGAAAGTTACACGATTGGCGCCAAGTCCAACAGGTTTTATTCACTTAGGAAATCTTTATGGAGCTTTTGTAGACGAACGCTTGGCTCATCAAAGCCATGGCGTATTTATGCTTCGCATAGAAGATACAGATGAAAAAAGAAAAGTAGAAGGTGCTGTAGAAACCATCATCTCCTCCTTAGAGTATTTTGACTTAAAGTTTGATGAAGGCGCTACAATTGATGGAGAAATAGGGAATTATGGACCTTATTTTCAAAGCCATCGAGGAGAAATCTATCAGACTGTCGCCAAGTATTTAGTAGAAATAGGTAGAGCCTATCCGTGTTTTTGCTCAGAAGAGGAATTGGCAGAAATCAGAAAACAACAAGTAGAAGAAAATGTGAACACAGGTTACTACGGTAAATGGGCAAAAGACCGAGATTTGACTTTAGAACAAATTACAGAACATCTAAAGAACAATAAACCATATGTTCTGCGCCTAAAATCCATGGGGAAAGAAGAAGACACCTTTGAAATAGAAGATGCCATTAGAGGTAAACTTACAATACCTGTAAACAATCAAGATATCGTCATCTTAAAGGCTAACGGCATTCCTACTTATCATTTTGCGCATGTAGTAGATGATCACCTAATGAAAGTTACTCATGTAGTAAGAGGTGAAGAGTGGCTTTCTACTTTACCGATTCACTATGAGTTGTTTACTTTATTAAAGTGGGATTTGCCAGTGTATTGCCATACAGCTCATTTAATGAAGATGGATGATGGAGTGAAGAGAAAGCTTTCTAAGAGAAAAGATCCTGAATTAGGGCTAAACTATTACAAAAGTCTAGGTTATCATCCTGCATCGGTAAGAGAGTACTTGATGACGATTTTAAACTCAAACTTTGAAGAGTGGAGAATTGAAAATCCAGAGAAGGATATTAATGAATTTGAATTTACCTTAAGCAAGATGAGCAACTCAGGTGCTTTATTTGATTTAGACAAACTGAATGACATTAGCAAAAATGTTATGCTTAAAATACCAGCAGAAGAAATTTACGAATTTTTCCTACAATGGGCTAAAGAGTACAAGGGCGATATCGTAGCGTTATTGACTGCTCACAAAGAAGAGGTTGTAAAATTATTATCTGTTGGAAGAGAAGATCGCAATCCACGTAAAGATTTAATCTACTGTGAGCAAATTCTTGAATTTATCTCTTATTACTTTGATGAATTCTTTAAAGTAGAAGATTCTTATCCTGAAAACATGGATGAATCTGAAGCAAAGATGCTTTTAAGAGCTTATTTAGATACCTATAACCACGGTGACGATCAAAGTGAGTGGTTTGCTAAGATTAGAGAAATTGCTGTAGCCAATGGATACGCTGCAAAACCAAAAGACTTTAAGAAAAACCCAGATCAATACAAAGGTCATGTAGGCGACGTAAGCACTGTTGTTCGACTAGCGATAGTAGGCAAAGCAATATCTCCAGATGTGTGGTCTATACAGCAGATTATGGGTGAAGATCGGGTTATGAAGAGATTAGAAAAGGCAATTGGATAAATAGGTGGTAAGGTGGTAAGGTGGTAAGGTGGTAAGGTGGTAAGGTGGTAAGATGGTTAGCAAAACCTCCTCTCGCCTTCGGGCGAGGTAAAGACCTAAGCGCTTACCCCACGTCATCCAGAACGAAGTGAAGGATCCGTGCGAATTAACTACAAGAATTCACAGTATGTAAACTCTGATAATTCATTTATAGAATGATAGAACAAAAAAGTAACACTGGCGCATACTCGAAAGAATGTGAGATCCTTCGTCTCAAGCTCCTCAGGATGACCTAAGCAGTAACTAGGGTTAATTTAGTGTATCCAGGCACTTTCTTAAAAATGGAGGTTGTAGTAGAATGGACACAAATTCCATATGCAAAAGAGACAGAAACACTCCTTTAGATAGAACCTTTATCATAGATGTAAAAGATGGTTTTAAAAAAGGCATGCCTATTATGCTTGGCTATATACCTGTATCTTTTACATTTGGTTTAATGGCTGTACAGGGAGGAATTCCTGTTTGGATTGCTTTAGTAATTTCTATGACGAATCTTACATCAGCAGGTCAGTTTGCTGGAGTAAATCTTATTATTGGTGGAGGTTCTTTATTTGAACTTTGTGTGAGTATGTTTGTTATTAATATTCGCTACATGCTTATGTCCTTATCTTTATCTCAAAAGATTATGCCACTGTCCCTTATAAAGAGAGCAGCTATTGCCTTCGGCATAACAGATGAAATATTTGCAGTGGCTTCTTTAGAAAAAAGACAAATTACATTTGGCTATATGATGGGGCTTATTGGAGGACCCTACTGTGGCTGGGCTCTTGGAACCCTTCTTGGAGGCTTGACAACTTCCATTTTACCTCCTGTTTTACAAGACTCTATGGGAATTGCACTATACGCTATGTTTATAGCTTTAATCATTCCAGCAGCTAAATATTCTAAAGCAGCTCTAATAGTAATACTTGTAGCTGTAGGAATTAGCTCTTTATTTACATATACTCCTGTTCTAAAAGAAATTTCCATAGGTTGGGTAGTTATTTTAGCGGCAGTGGTGGCATCAGCATTGGGCGCTTTGCTTTTTCCTAGAGAGGATGAAGAAACTTGAATAATATATTGCTTCCAGTGGCTATGATGGCACTTATCACTTATGGCATCCGATTTTTGCCTCTAGGCCTTTTTACAAAAAAGATTACCTCTCCATTTATTAAGTCCTTTTTATACTACATACCATATGCTGTCCTTGGAGCTATGACTTTTCCTAGTATTCTTTACTCCACAGAAAATATGTATTTTTCTTTAGGGGGAACACTAGTAGCAATTCTTCTTGCATATTTTGAAAAAAGTCTTTTGACTGTTGCAATAAGTGCTGTAATGACCGTTTTAGTTTTAGGGCTTTTATTTTAGATAGGATTATGGATGGATTTGAGAAAATAAGGATGTAAAAGGAGCAAATTACTTAGTAATTTGCTCCTTTTTTTAAGCGAATAGGAAAGTTCTACTTTTAAATTTTACTACTATATAAGTTATCTTTATATGTAGTTGAATCTTTGACCTGCCAGACTTGAACCTAGCACTGATGGCTAGAAGCTGATTGCTGATATCTAAAATGCCAAAGGCACTTTCTTGCTTAATCTAAAATCAACTCTGCTATATTGGTAGCGTGATCTCCTATTCTCTCTAAATTACCTATGATGTCTAGGAAAATCACACCAGTAGCTGGCTTACATATTTGTTTATTCAGTCTGTCGATATGGCCTGTCCTTAATTGCTCTTCCATAGTGTTAATTTCTTCTTCCTTCTTAAGGACCTTTACAGCCATAGAACGATCATATGTCTCAATGGCTTTAATAGCATTTTGGCTCGTCTCAATAACGGTACTCATCATTATTTTTAATTCATCAACTGCTGTATGACTAAAACTAACCTTATTATCAATACGATACTGAGCTAGTTCAGCTAAATTATCCGCATGGTCGCTGATTCTCTCTATATTGTGAATACAATTATATAAATTTAAAACACGGTTATTTTCTTTCTCAGATAAAGATTTATTTGATAATAGTACTAGATACTCGGTAATATCTTTCTCAAATTCATTTACTAGTTTTTCTCTGGTTCGAACTTTTTCAGATAAAACCTCATCTTTGTTTAGAAGAGCGTCTACAGACTGGGCCAAATTTTTATTAGCTAGACTACCCATTCTTACTACTTCCTTCACTAATTGACCAATGGCAATAGACGGATTTTGCATCATACGCTCATCAAATTGGACCCTAAGTTCCTCAGGATTAATTTGATCCGGCAATAATCGGTCTATAAAGCGAACCATCGGAGTCATAAAAGGAAGCAAAATAAGCATATTAGAAGTATTAAATATAGTATGGAAATTAGCAATTTGCCTATTTATATCAGGAATGTTTTGACGACTGCCTGATATAGCTGTCAAAAATTCGTAAAACGGATTATTGCCATTTGTAAGAGAATTAAGTACTCCTAATAATATCATCATACAAATGGAACCAGAGATATTGACAAATAAATGTATGATCGCAGCTTTCTTAGCTGTTACGCTGGTACCAATACAGGACAATAACGCAGTTGCGCAGGTACCAATATTTACCCCTAATATAATAGGGATAATGATAGCTAGGGGGCTTGTTCCAGCTATGCCATCAAAAGCACCAGATATGGCTACTGCTTGAAGTAGACCAACTGTAGCACTACTGCTTTGTATAATAGCTGTAATTCCTGCACCAGCTAGTAAACCAAGAAGAGGGTTCTGCCCAAAAGAAATTAAAATATCAATAAATCCTTGATTATCTCTTAATGGTCTCATAACATCAGACATGGTATTAATGCCTACAAATAATATACCAAAACCCAAAATAATTCCACCGATTTGTCGGCTTCTCTTCTTCTTTGCAAAGAGCGATACAAGTACACCTATACCTATAAATAAGGGTGCGATACCTGCAATATCAAATGCGATTAATTGTGCGGTAATTGTAGTACCAATATTAGCACCAAGTATGACACCAGCAGCTTGCATTAAGTTCATTAGTCCAGCATTAACAAATCCAACAATCATTACCGTTGTAGTACTAGAGCTTTGTACAATCATAGTCACAACAGTACCCACAAAGATCGCCATAATCCTATTATTTGTTAAAATTTCTAAAAGACGTTTCATTCGATCCCCGGCAACGGATTTTAAACCATCTGACATAAGATTCATTCCATAAATAAATAGTCCCAAACCTCCTATGAGACCAATCGTCATCTCTAAAGTCATCTTGTCCTCCTTAATAATAATAATAACCTACAATATGATAACAGATAAATCGATAAAATTAAACAAATATTGCTTGTGATTAATGTATTATTAATATTATCAGAATATAAGTGATATTAGAAGTAGGATTTTTTATTGTGAATTGTTTTAAACTAGGTAATTTAGTATTAAGACTTATTATATTTCATGTACAAAAGCGACATATTGTGCTAAAATAAAATGAATTTTAGACTAATAGATTTACGTAGGAGGAGCTTATTATGATAGATGAACAAGACAATGTGTATATTTTTAATCACCCAATGATTCAACACAAAATCTCGCTTTTAAGAGATAAAAATACCAACTCAAAGTCCTTTAGAGAATTGGTAGAAGAAGTATCTATGCTGATGGCTTATGAAGTTACAAAAGACTTTCCATTAACAGAAATAGAAATTGAAACACCTATAGCAAAGACAAAGACGAAAGTTTTAACGGATAAAAAAGTTACCCTAGTGCCAATTTTAAGAGCTGGCTTAGGAATGGTAGAAGGAATGTTAAAAATAATTCCAACTGCAAGGGTAGGTCATATTGGATTATATCGCGATCACGATACAAAACAACCTGTAGAATATTACTGTAAACTTCCTGCAAATGCAGATGAAAGTGAAGTAATTGTACTTGATCCAATGTTAGCTACAGGTGGTTCAGGATCTGCTGCTATTCAGTTCATCAAAGATAGAGGCGTTAAAAACATAAAATGGGTTTGTATTATTGCTTCAGTAGAAGGTGTTGAAAGAATACACAAAGACCATCCAGATGTTCCGATTTTCTGCGCTGCAGTAGATCAAGATCTAAATGAAAACGCCTATATCGTTCCAGGATTAGGCGACGCTGGAGATCGAATTTTTGGAACAAAATAAGTTCTAAGTTGTAAGATCTATGTTCTATGTAAAAGCATTTAGTCACCTTTGGGTGACTTTTTGTTTTTACTTAGAACTTAAAACATAGAACTTAGAACTGAAATGTATTCGTTATCTAGTAGTTGCGCCCTTGTCAAAAATGGATGGATGTATTAAAATAGAAATATTAATCAACAAAAATAGAACTTTACATATACAATTTTCAGAATATTTTGAAAGGGATGAAGAAATGAGAAGTGATTCAGTAAAAAAAGGAATGCAACAAGCTCCACATCGTTCTTTGTTTAATGCTCTTGGTATGACTAAAGAAGAATTAGAAAGACCTCTTATCGGTATTGTAAGCTCCTATAATGAAATTGTCCCAGGGCATATAAATTTAGATAAAATTGTAGATGCAGTAAAAATGGGCGTTGCTATGGCAGGTGGTACGCCAGTTGTTATCCCAGCTATTGCAGTTTGCGATGGGATTGCCATGGGTCATCTGGGAATGAAGTACTCTCTTGTGACTAGAGATTTAATCGCTGATTCTACAGAAGCGATGACAATGGCTCACGCTTTTGATGGACTGGTTATGGTACCTAATTGCGATAAAAATGTTCCAGGCCTATTAATGGCGGCCGCTAGAGTTAATATTCCTACGATTTTTGTAAGTGGTGGTCCTATGTTAGCTGGAAGAGTAAAAGGACAAAAAACTAGTTTATCTTCTATGTTTGAGGCAGTAGGCGCTTATAGTGCAGGAAAGATGAGCCTTGAGGATGTAGAAGAATTTGAAAACAAAGTTTGTCCAACTTGTGGATCTTGCTCTGGTATGTATACTGCAAACAGTATGAATTGTCTTACAGAAGTGATCGGAATGGCGCTTAAAGGCAATGGAACCATTCCAGCTGTATACTCTGCACGAATTCAATTGGCAAAACATGCTGGAATGAAAATCATGGAATTACTAGAAAAAGATATTAAACCAAGGGATATTATGACAGAAGATGCTTTTATGAATGCATTAGCTGTAGATATGGCTCTTGGATGTAGTACAAATACCATGCTTCATTTACCAGCTATAGCTCATGAATCAGGAGTAAAGCTAAACCTAGATATTGCAAATGAAATTAGTGCTAGAACGCCAAACTTATGTCATTTAGCTCCTGCGGGACACACCTATATTGAAGAATTAAATGAAGCAGGTGGCGTTTACGCAGTCATGAATGAATTAAATAAGAAAAAACTTATTAAGACGGATTTAATAACATGTACAGGTAAAACGGTTGGAGAAAATATAAAAGATTGTATCAATACAGATCCGGAAGTCATTCGACCGATTGAAAAACCGTATAGTGAAACAGGTGGAATCGCAGTATTAAAGGGGAATTTAGCTCCAGATTCTTGCGTAGTAAAACGATCTGCGGTTGCCCCTGAAATGATGAAACACGAAGGTCCAGCTAGAGTATTTGACTGTGAGGAAAATGCCATTACAGCTATTAAGGACGGGAAAATTGTAGCTGGAGATGTAGTAGTCATCCGATATGAAGGTCCAAAAGGTGGTCCAGGTATGCGAGAAATGTTAAATCCAACTTCAGCCATTGCAGGCATGGGATTAGGTAGCACTGTTGCTCTAATTACAGATGGTCGGTTTAGTGGAGCTTCTAGAGGTGCATCTATTGGCCATGTTTCTCCAGAAGCAGCAGTAGGAGGAAATATCGCCTTGATTGAAGAAGGGGATCTTATCAAAATCGACATCAATGCAAATACCATTGATTTTGAAGTATCTAAGGAAGAATTAGAAAAAAGAAGGGCAAACTGGAAACCAAGAGCACCAAAAGTGACAACAGGTTACTTAGCTCGTTACGCACATCTAGTAACATCTGCAGACAAAGGTGCAATCTTGCAATTACCTGGAATAGAAGAGTAAATAGAAAAGGAGCGAGTCACTTAGTGATTTGCCTCCTTTTTATTTACTTCCACCGTCTACTTTCCACTGTTCACATTAAAATAATCAACTCACAGCTCTTTGGATACACTAACCAAAGAAGGAGTGAATAGAGTTGAGACATAAGGCGTCAGAATTAATATATAAGTTCATTAAAATACTACCCATTATCATTATTATCGTTGGAATTGTTGTTGGATTTCAGTTTAAAGATATCAGTGTAGCGGATATCGTAAATTACACACCTGAGAATCCATTTCTTGCAGCCTGTATTTTAATTGGATTATACGCTTTAAAGTCTATTTCTATTATCTTTCCTCTAATTGTTTTAAATATAAGTGCTGGTATGCTATTTTCGCCTTTCTGGGCAATTATGGTTAATATTATTGGCTCTTTTGTTGTATCTGCGATTCCTTATTATATCGGGAGATTTATGGGCAGAAGTATTGCTATGAAAGTCATGAGAAAGCATAAAAAGTTTGACGATATGACTAAGATGCCTATCGTTCAAAATCCATGGTTTTATTCTTATTTTTTAAGAGTCATAAGCATCCTGCCTGGTGATCTAGTGAGTATGCTTTTAGGCTCTATTAAATTAAAATTTATGCCCTATATTCTAGGCTCTTTGTTGGGGATTTTTCCTGGTATGTTAGCTGCAACTTTTATGGGTACTGCTATTTCAGATCCCACCTCACCTGAATTTATCATTGCCTTAGTGGGAACTGTTCTTTTGTCAGTGGTGTCTTATTTAATCTATCATAAGTGGAAAAAAAAGCATTAAAATAATTCTCGTTTTGTAACAATTATTTTTATTTTAAATAAAGAATTATAGGTGAAGGGTTGGACGGTTGGACGAGAAAGGATAGAAGTATAAGTGAAAATTTAAATCATTTTGTAGCGATCGTTTAATAATTGTTTTTTTATTCGAATATTTGCGGTAGAAAATAGTATAATAGGAGACAGTATCTTTTATGCCAATAAATTCATGTGGAGGGAATTGTATTTGACTAATATTCTTATAAAACTATTTGTGAAGGACTATAAAAACACCACAAATGCGAAAGTGCGTCAGCAGTATGGTAAATTCGCCAGCGTAGTTGGTGTTGTTACAAATTTAATTCTATTTGCCATTAAGATTGCTGTAGGTATTGTTTTTAATAGTATTGCCATCACAGCAGATGCCATTAATAATTTATCGGATTCCAGTTCATCTTTTATTACTTTAATTGGATTTAAGATATCAGGAAAGCCGGCAGATAAAGAACATCCATACGGTCATGCTCGAATGGAGTATATTTCTGGATTAATCGTATCCTTTTTAATTTGTTTTTTAGGATTTCAATTATTTCAAAATGCCTTTGACAAAATCCTTCACCCTCAAGAAGCGAAATTTAGTACGATTTCTATAGGTGTATTGATTGTGGCAATATTTGGAAAATTGTGGCAATACTTGTTTTATAAAAAGATAGCCACATTAATTGACTCAACGACCTTAATAGCTACATCTATAGATAGTAGAAACGATATATTATCTACAGCAGTAGTTCTTTTAGGTATTATAATTACTTATTATACTGGCTTTAATTTAGATGGATATTTAGGCCTTGTGGTAGCTATTTTAATCATCATTAGTGGAATAAAACTAATCATGGATACAGTAAGCCCTTTGCTGGGAACAGCTCCATCAGAAGAATTAGTAGAATATATCTATCAGAAAATACTGTCCTATGATGGCATTGTATCACTGCATGATTTACAAGTGCATAGTTATGGTGAAGGTCAAATCTTTGCAACGGTACACTGCGAAGTTCCAGCAGAAGAAGATATTATGGTCAGTCACGATATTATTGATAATATCGAAAGATACTTCATGAAAGAAGAAGGGATCAATTTAGTCATTCATTTAGATCCTATTATTACAAGTGACGAAAAGACGAATAAATTGAGAGAAAAAGTCATCAAAACAATCAGTAATATCTCTAAAGAATTGAGTTTACACGATTTTCGAGTTGTATGGGGAGTAAGCCATTCGAATCTTATTTTTGATGTAGTCGTACCATATAGCTTTGAATACAGCAATGAAGAATTGATAGAAATCATCGATGATAAAGTAAAAGAAATAGATCCATGTTATAATTGCGTAGTTACGATAGATCATGATTATATACCTAACTACTAGTTCTAAGTGGTAAGTTTTAAGTTCTATGTAAAACCAATGGTCACCTTTGGTGACCTAAAAGATTTTACTTAGAACTTACAGCATAGAACTTAGAACGAATGCGCCGGAGGCGCATTCTTGTGATATAATCATATGACAAAATGCACTAAGGAGCGGTCATATGGTAAAAGATAAGTATGGGGTTTTAAAAGAATATTTTGGTTATGAACAGTTCCGGATGGGGCAAGAGGAGCTTATTGATAGTATACTTCAAGGAAAGGATACTCTGGGAATTATGCCTACTGGCGCAGGAAAATCTATTTGTTTCCAGATACCTGCTGTTTTATTAGAAGGAATTACTTTGGTGATTTCGCCTCTTATATCCTTAATGAAAGATCAAGTGACTACATTGAATCAAGCTGGAATACCTTCAGCTTTTTTAAATAGCTCCTTGTCAAATAGGCAATATTCTCTTGCATTACGATATGCAAAGGAAGGTCGCTATAAAATTATTTATGTTGCGCCTGAAAGATTGACGACTGCACAATTTTTAAAATTCGCCAGTGAAAGCAAAATCTCTATGATCAGCGTTGATGAGGCCCATTGTGTATCTCAATGGGGACAGGATTTTAGACCCAGCTACTTAAAAATCAAGGAATTTATTCATTTGCTTCCATCTCGGCCTGTTATTAGCGCTTTTACTGCAACCGCTACGGAAGAAGTAAGAGAGGATATCATTCATATTTTACAACTAAAAAAACCAAATGTTACGACCACAGGCTTCGACCGACCTAATTTATTTTTTGCAGTGCGAAAACCAAGTAATAAGTATACGGAAGTCTTAAAGATACTAAAAGCTCATCTAGGTGAAAGCGGCGTCATCTATTGTGCTACACGAAAAAATGTAGAGGAAGTGTGTAATAATCTAAATCTAGATGGATATAAAGCTACTCGATATCACGCAGGATTGTCTGATCAAGAGCGTAAAGACAATCAAGAGGCTTTTGTTTACGACAATAGTCCAATTATGGTTGCTACCAATGCCTTCGGTATGGGTATTGACAAGTCTAATGTATCATTTGTCATTCATTATAATATGCCTAAAAACCTAGAGTCTTATTATCAAGAGGCGGGGAGAGCAGGGCGCGATGGGGAGCCAGCCGATTGCATTTTGTTGTATCATGGACAAGATGTAATTACCAACCAGTTTTTAATTGAACATGGTAGCCAAAACGAAGAGCTGGATGAAGAAACATCTAAATTGGTGAAAGAAAAAGATAGGGAACGTTTAAAAATTATGACTTATTACTGTCATACTAGAGATTGTCTAAGGGAGTACATATTAAATTATTTTGATGATAAGAGCGAAAATCATTGTGGTAATTGCTCTAATTGCATGAACAATTTTGAAGAAATGGATATTACGGAAATAGCAAAAAAAATTATCTCTTGCATATACAGTGCTCATTCAAGATTTGGCATCAAGGTAATCATCGATACCCTAAGAGGCAGCAAGGCAAAGAAGATCCTTCGCTTACATTTAGATCAATTGCCCACCTATGGTATTTGTGCTAGTTTGACTGAAAAAAAACTTCGTAGCATCATCAACTTTTTGGTTCTTAAGCAGTATTTATCCATCACAAATTCAGAGTTTCCTACAGTAGGCGTTACTGAAAAGGCGATTGATTTTATGAATGAGGAACATATCTTGACGATGAAGATTGTAGAAGAAGTTGAGGACTCGACGGTAGAGCAATCAAATTATAAAAAGCAGAAGAGTGTTGTTCACAAAGAAGTAGATGAGGGGCTTTTTGAAGCTTTACGCCAATTGAGAGGTCAAATCGCAGTTAGGCAAAAGGTTCCTGCTTTTATTATATTTAGCGATGCTACTCTTCGATCTATGTGTCAACTAAGACCTACTACAGAAAGTCAATTTTTAGGTGTATCAGGAGTAGGAGAAGTAAAGATGACTCGTTATGGAAAAACTTTTATAGACGTAATAATAGACTATGAGAATAATAAGAGGCAGTGAGGACATGATGAAAAATTATATAGAGTTTAAAAATGTAAAAAAGATATACAAAATGGGTGAAGTAGACATTGAAGCTTTATCTGGAGTAGATTTTGCTATAAACAAAGGAGAATTTGTTATTATTGCTGGAGCTAGTGGTGCAGGGAAGAGTACCATACTGAATATTTTAGGTGGAATGGATGGACTTACTTCCGGAAATGTATTTGTAGATGATATTGAAATAAGTAAATTTAATTCTAAAGAGTTAATTAATTATAGGAGACACGATATAGGCTTTGTCTTTCAATTTTACAATCTAGTGCCAAATCTAACAGCAAAAGAAAATATAGAATTAGCTACTCAAATAAGCCACAATCCTCTAAATATTGAGAAGGTCATATCTGGTGTAGGCTTGCAAGATCGAAAGAACAACTTTCCCTCTCAACTGTCTGGTGGAGAACAACAAAGAGTAGCAATAGCTAGAGCATTAGCAAAAAATCCAAAGCTCCTCTTGTGTGATGAACCTACAGGCGCTCTAGATTATAAGACAGGTAAATCCATATTAAAACTATTACAAGATACGTGCAGAAGCTCAGGAATGACCGTGGTAATCATTACTCACAATCTAGCCCTAACGGATATAGGAGATAAAGTGATTCGAGTAAAGAGTGGAAAGATAAATTCCATTGAAATAAATGAAAATCCTTTGGATGTAGAGAGCGTAGAATGGTAAATAAGGTGGTAAGGTGGTCAGGTGGTCAGCAAAAGCACTCGCCTATGGGCGAGGTAATGACCCGAATTACCTGCCCCAGTCATTCTTGAGCGCAGCGAAGAATCTTAGGATTCAAGAGTAGTGACGTAAATTTTCCGCTTTCCGCCTTCCACTTTCCACAATAAAATATCCACTTTAAAACACAAGACACCATTAGGTGATGAATAAGCTATTCATCCTTATCTTCATCTACAATAATTCTGTCCGGATTATTTCTCACGTATACGAACCAATAGGCGCCGGCTGCAAATATGGTTCCTCCGATGATATTACCTAAAGAGACAGGTATTAGATTTCGAGTAAATAAAGTAACCCAATTTAAATCTGCTAATTGTTCTGCGCTTAACTGAGAAGCCATTGCCCAATTCGGGTTAGATTTTGCCATAATGCCTGCAGGAATATAATACATATTTGCGACACTGTGTTCAAAGCCTGAGGTGATAAAAAGCTGTATAGGAAAAAATATTGCAAATAATTTACCTATCATATCTTTAGAGGCATAAGCCATCCACACAGCTAAACATACGAGCCAATTGCACATGATTGCAAGATAAAAAGCGGGCATGAATTCTAATGAAATCTTTCCATAGGCAATTTGTATTGTCATGCTTCCTAGACCATAATTCCCACTATTAAATAAATTAGACTCATTCATCATAAAGGCAATAAGTATAGAACCTATAAAATTGCCAAGGTAGACGAAGAGCCAGTTGTGAAGAAGTTGGGTGATTTTAATTCTTTTTTCTAATACTCCAGCTATAATAAGAGCATTCCCTGTAAAAAGCTCTCCTCCTGCCACCACAACTAACATAAGACCAGTTCCAAATAGGGTTCCAGCTAAGGCTCTTCCTAATCCATAGGTTTCAGGTTTACTTAGTAAATTAAAAGTTGCCATATTAGAGCCTTCTGCAGCAAAGGCAATAAATACTCCTGCTAAAATAGCTAAAATAATTTGATTTATTGTGCTTGTTTTTACTTTTTTGACACCTGTTTCAATGGCTTCTAAAGAGATTTCTGCAGGAGTCAGATAAAATCGATCCTTTTTCATTGTAAGTCTCCTCATTAGTACCTGCTATTATCTTAAAATACAAATTTTGAGATTATTTTATTATGCCCATTAAATCAATCATTACACTGTCAAAATAGTAAAAAATTAGCATCTTCTACAGCTCAAGAACATATTTAATCTTGGCATTTTTAATTTTCTCCTTGATTAGATTATCGATAAGCATTGGGTCTTGGTAGGAGGCGCTGTCACCATTATTAATGAATGTCCATTTTTTTACGATTTTTATGCCGTAGCGGTAGATGCTATGATCGATAAATTTACTCATAATACTGTAAAATGTAGATTCATCCATATGGTCGGTTTTCATTAAAATTTGGAGCTCAAACTCTAAATCTATTGTTAAATTGACCCATAAATCCATATTGTGCCAGTTAAAGAAGATATCTTCCTCATCAATATGAAAATTATTACTGCTAAAGGGATTAATAGCAATATTTATGGGTGCATCTGTATCAATATATTTTGCTAAAGCGTAAGTATAACGAATCTTTAGGTAATTTTCAACGGATGATAATATATCCTGCTGTTTATCATAATGGCAGCTAATCATAAAGTAATTATTTACATAGTTGTAGAAAACCCCCTTAACATCCTTGAAGTCGATTTCTTTAAAATCGATGCCCTTTTGTATATATTCATGATATTTAGCTTTATGTTCTAAAGGCATACACCCATGCCATCTTTTAAAGCTTCTGTAATAATACTTTACATCTGAGAAACCACATCTGTCTGATATATCAGAAATGCTCATATTCGAAAGTAGAAAGAGTTCTGATTTAATAACCCTTTCGTAATTAATTCGCTCTTGGAAACTATAGGAATTGACCTTTTTCCAAAAGTGAGAAAAATAGTTTTTTGTGATAAACTCTTCTGCTACGATATCTTCTAGAGTGATTTTTTGATCATAGTTTTGGTCTATATACCGCAAGATTCGATGATATCGGTCTAGTTGAACAGAACTGACGAAACCATCATTTTTTTTAATAAACTGCAACCAATCAAATTCATATACTAGTGCATAAATGAGCTGTTGTTCATATTTTTTTATAGTCAATTCAGGAGTAGGATTTGTATTTATATAATCTGACACAAGATTGATGAGAACATTTCGAAATCTAATTTTATATTCTCTTCTTATATTTTCTTCGAAGTTTGTGCTTTCGATTTCAAATCCTTCATCAGCAAATGTATTGCTTCTAAAGAACATATATTTAATATAAGGAAATTGATCCTCAAAGTAATCTAAATTAATATATATAGAAGCAACAATAGCATCTGATGAACTGCTTATAGAATGGATGTATTTATGATTGAGAAATACAAAATCTCCTTCCTCAACATTCAGACGTTCATATCCTGATGTGACCTTAACAGAGCCTTTGAGTGGGAGGACGATTTGTAGTGTATTGTCATGCCAGTGTACAGAAGACCTTTTTATTGAATGAACCTTTAGGTGGAAAGGGGAATTTTCTAAAAAATCTATTTTTTTTTCTTGCATAATATTATGTTGGATTAATTTAGTATTCATATTTTTATCTCCTAATTTGTGTATAATTCATTATATCAAAATACAGCTATAAAAGTCAGATGGGATATTTTGTTTAGTATGTTATTTATATTTGGAAGCAATTTATGGTAATATAAATTATGAAGTTTTGCAATAAAACAATTTTAATCTTGCAAGCTAGGAAATTTTTTTAAACAAAGTTTTTATATTAATGTAGATAATAATGAAGAATCAAAAGAGTCAAAGATTATAGTAAAGGAAGTTTGAGAGTGATATGAGTTATTGTTTTGAATGCGGTGCACTATTGACCACCAAGTGGAGGCGAGATGATGGAAATGTTCCATTCTGTACATCTTGTCATATGTATCGATACCCAATGTTTAATGTGGCGGTTAGCGTAGAAGTGTTAGATCCTTCGCAAGAGAAAATGATATTAATACAGCAGTATGGAAAAAAGTCAAATATTTTAGTGGCTGGATATATCAATCTTGGAGAATCTGCAGAACATGCTTTAATACGAGAGGTAAAAGAGGAATTAGGTTTAGATGTAGTCTCCTATGAATTTAATAAGACCAAGTATTATGAAAAATCAAATACTTTAATGATTAACTTCTCTTGTACCGTAAATTCTACGGATTTAAGCAATATGAATCACAAAGAAGTAGACTATGCTAAATGGTACACCTTAGAGGAGGTTAAAGAAGAAATTAAATCAGGAAGCTTAGCAGAGGAGTTCTTTTTGGAATTTATGCAAAAAAAAAGTAAAAATTGATTTTTTGATAAAAAATAAGTTTATGTTTAATCAAGGATATATAGTGGTATATATAGAAGTGTAATGAAAAAACAGAACAATATTTGTAATATAATTATATGGAGGATAAAATATGGAAAATAGTAAAACATTTAAAAACTTAATGGATGCATTTGCAGGAGAGTCACAAGCGAATCGTAAATACGAAGCCTATGCTAAAAAGGCAGAAGCAGAAGGTAAAAAAAATGCAGCAAAATTATTTAAAGTTGCAGCAGATGCTGAAACACTTCACGCTTTAAAAGAATACGAACTTGCTGGAAAAGTCAAATCTACATTAGAAAATCTTGAAGATGGAATTGATGGGGAAACATATGAATATAAAACTATGTACCCAGAATTTATAAAAGAAGCAGAAGAAGAAGGCAATAAGAGAGCAGTTCAAGCCTTTACCTTTGCTATGAAAGCAGAAGAAGTTCATGCAGCTTTGTATAAAGATGCAATTGAAAATATTGATCAAGAAGAAGAAGTTTTCTATTACTTATGTCCAGTATGTGGCAATATTGAAAAAGTAGTTCCAGAGAAATGTCATATCTGTAATGTACCAGGTTCTAAGTTTATAAAATACTAATATTTGTAAGCCAATGTAAGCCTAAAACTTATGTTTTGAGTCCCTATTTTGTGTAGGGGCTTTTTTCTTTAGCTGAAAGCTGGATGTTGAAAGCGGAACTCCTTCGAATTGTTGGTCGGTTGGACAGTTGGCGGGAAAAGCTTTTCTCGCCTATGGGTGAGGTAATAATCTAGGAGTCATCCTGAGCGCCAGCGAAGGATCTTTACATATTATTTATTAAAGATACACTATCTATTAGGAGGTTTTAATAATTCTAAATTGTAAATTGTAAATTCTCAATTGTGGACGAAGTCCACCCTAGCACGAAGCCTTCACTTGTGCTATACTTTCGTATGTGCACTTTGCACTTATTAAAGTAAATGGAGACGAAGTGAATGATATATTTAGACTACGCTGCAGAAACTCCTGTAGACCCTCAGGTCTTAAACACATTTAATGAGGTATCTATAAAATATATTGCAAACCCTAATTCTACTCATAGCTTAGGAACGCAAGCTAAGGAGCGATTAGAACACGAAACAGGTCGTATAAGCAAGCTTCTACATGTAAAACCAAGTGAAATCATCTACACTTCTAGTGCAAGCGAATCCAATAATCTGGCGATAAAAGGTATTGTCGAAAGATATAAAACTCTTGGTAAACATATTATCACCACTTATTTAGAACACTCTTCTGTAAATGGTCCTATGGGTTATCTTAAAGATCGAGGTTATGAAATAGATTATGTGGATATTCTCCCCAATGGATTAGTAGATTTAGAACATCTAAAGGAGCTTCTTAGAGAAGATACGATTTTAGTCTCTATTTGCTATGTAGATAGCGAAGTAGGGATTATTCAAGACATGAATAAACTAGGAGAACTTATTAAAGCATATCCTAATTGTCACCTCCATACAGATGGGACTCAAGCTGTGGGAAAAATTCCCCTTT
This sequence comes from Alkalibaculum bacchi, assembly GCF_003317055.1. NCBI lineage: Bacteria > Bacillati > Bacillota > Clostridia > Eubacteriales > Eubacteriaceae > Alkalibaculum > Alkalibaculum bacchi. Next base: position 76,329 of record NZ_QNRX01000006.1, on the reverse strand, counting down.
TTATTAAAAATATTGACATGATTACATTTGCCCCACATAAATTTTATGGTTTAAATGGCAGTGGAATACTAATCAAAAAGGAACACATAGAGTTAGAGCCAATGATACATGGTGGAATCAGTACTACACCTTATAGGAGTGGTACGCCAAGTTTAGCCCTTATAGCAGCAACAGGACAAGCGTTAGAGACAGCTTTTCTTAATGTAGAGAGCAGGCATCGTTCTGTAAGTAAGCTCAATAATGATCTACGTACAGAACTAAAAAAATTACCTAAAGTAGAGATTAATAGTCCAGAACAGGCAAGCCCTTATATTTTAAACATAAGTCTTTTAGGAATAAAAGCAGAAAAGATCGTCCAAGCCTTAGACTTAGAAGGCATATGCTTATCTTCAAAATCTGCATGCTGTGCAATGAATACACCTTCAAGACCTGTTTACGCTCTTACGAATAATAGAAAGAGAGCTTTATCTACGCTGAGAATCAGTTTGAGTCATCTTACTACAGAGGAGGAAATTAATCGGTTTATGAGTTGTCTTAAGAATATTTTGGAAGCTGAAAGTTGAACTTTCTTTTAGGGTGGTCAGGTGGTCGGGTGGTCAGCAAAAACGTAAAGAGCGGACAGCGGAAAGCGGAACTTTATATCTGGTTGATCGGTTGTTTTGTTGGACGGTTGGACGGGAAAACAAACTCGCCTTCAGGCGAGGTAATGACCCTAGCTCCTGCAGAAGTCATCCTGAGCGTAGCGAAGGATCTCTACACATTAGGTAGTGAGTGAAAAACATCTGGAAGCCAATGAAAGTCATCTACTATTCCTCATCAGCCACCGAAGGTCGCTATAATACTGATAGCTGAATGCTGGCCGCTAGTGGCTAAGCTCTAGGGATCTATGAGTAGAGATGATTCTCGAATAGAATACAAGTAAATAACAAAAAAAGAGGTACACATGGAAAAATATAAATTAATTGAGAGAAGTATAATAAAAAAATATCGCAAAGAGATTTGGAAGAGGTTTGTTGAGGGGATTAATGATTATGAATTGATTCAGGAAGGGGATAAAATTGCTGTTTGTATCTCTGGTGGCAAAGACTCTATGCTTATGGCAAAATGCATGCAGGAATTAAAAAGACATGGCAAAGTTCACTTTGATTTAGAATATGTAGTCATGGACCCAGGTTACAATGATATCAACAGGCAGCGGATTATTGACAATGCAGAGCTTATGAATATTCCTATTAAGGTATTCCAATCAGATATCTACGATATTGTGGCAGATATTGACGACTCTCCTTGTTACTTATGCGCTAGAATGAGAAGAGGTTACTTATACAAGAATGCTCAGGAATTAGGCTGCAACAAAATTGCCTTAGGACATCACTTTGATGATGTTATTGAGACCATACTCATGAGCATGCTTTATGCTGGAGAGTTTAAAACCATGATGCCTAAGCTTATAAGCACAAATTTTAAAGGTATAGAGCTTATTCGTCCTATGTACAAAGTAAGAGAAGAAGATATTTTAGCGTGGAAAAGATATAATGACTTACAATTTATCCAATGTGCTTGTCGCCTTACTGAGAACTGTGTTCTCGGAGATAATGGAGGCGGTTCAAAGCGAGAGGAAATGAAAGCCCTCATTAAAAAATTCAGACGTACCAATCCTCATATTGATCAAAATATCTTTGCTAGCGCTCACAATGTAAATTTGGAGACGGTTATTGGCTATCGAAAACAAGGTCAACGATATAGCTTTTTAGATGAGTACGATCAATAAGAGGTGGTCAGGTGGTATGTCGTAGGTTGCGGGCTTGTAGCTCCTTACAGTCACTACAAACCTCGCCAACCTTGACAGGAGTAATACCACTTAATTTCTCTGCCTTTTGGCAGATAAATTAGGTATTACTCCCAGGTGGTCAGCAAAGGCATCTTATGTATTTCTTTTGGGTCTTAAGATCCTTCGCTGCGCTTCAGGATGACCCACAACTGAGCTACCCTGTCATTCTGAGCTTAGCTCTCACCCTGTTATCCTGAGCTTAGCTCCCACCCTGTCATTCTGAGCTTAGCTCTCACCCTGTTATCCTGAGCATAGCTCCTACCCTGTTATTCTGAGCTTAGCTCCTACCCTGTTATTCTGAGCTTAGCTCCTACCCTGTTATTCTGAGCTTAGCTTTCACTCTGTCATTCTGAGCGCTAGCGAAGAATCTTGGTGGTTTAAATTCACCTAAAACTAAAGGTATTTTACAAATACCTTTTTTGTGGTATAATTTTAGTAACTCGACTTACTATTTTGCAGATAAAGGTGGTATAAGCATGAAGTGTGAATTTGACGAAAGGAGTTCTGTTACACTTATTGGAAAGTTTATGAAAATCCATTATGTCACATTGGTTAAGGTATTAAATAAGCATGGGCTGCATAAAGGTCAACCCTATATTTTAACGTGCCTTATGAAAGAACCTAGGATGACTCAAAATGAATTGGCTAAAAAACTAGATGTGACAAAATCCACCATGGGCACATCTCTAAAGCGCATGGAAAAAAACGGATTTATAGTTCGACAGCAAGACGAAGAAGACTGTAGATGCAATCGCATAAGCATTACAGAAAAAGGAAGAGCGGCTCTTGAAGCTTGCGATAAAGATGTTTCAAGTATAATTCAAGCTATGTTCTCAAAAATTAGTGAAGATGAAGAAGAGATGATGAATGATATCTTTAGAAGGATGATTGAAGGCATTCAATCTTATGTTCCATAAGGTTTTAAGTTTATTTGAGAACTAGGTGTAATCAAGGAATTAAATCGACCAATAATAGATTGGCGCGTATTAAAGTTGAGGTGAAGGTATGATAAAAAAATTTGCACCGTATTTAAGAAATTATAAGAGTGCAACCATTCTAGGAATGACCTGTTCTGCCTTAGAGGCCGTATTTGAACTCTTAATACCTCTAGTTATGTCCTATATCGTTGATGTAGGAATACAAAATAGAGATGTAGAGTATACCATACGAATGGGAATTATTATGGTTCTATTAGCAGTAGTTGCACTAATATTAGGAATAGGCGCAGCACGGTTTGCAGCTGTAGCTGGTCAAGGATTTGGAGCGGAGTTAAGAGAAGCTCAGTTTAAAAAAATACAATCCTATTCCTTTAAAAATATTGAAAAATTTAGTACAGCATCGTTAATCACAAGGCTTACAAGCGATGTAAATGCATTGCAAATGTCTGTAACCATAGGAATGAAGATATTAGTTCGTTCTCCATTTATGTTGGTATTTGCCTTGGTTATTGCCGTAACTATTAGCGCAAAATTGGCGCTGGTATTTGCTGTGGGCATACCTATTTTAGGGATTTCATTGTTTTTAATTATCAGTAGAGTAAAACCTTATTTTACAAAACTCCAAGAGAGAACCGATGATATGAATCTGACGGTTCAGGAAAACTTGACAGGTATTCGAGTAGTCAAATCTTTTGTTCGCCAAGCTTTTGAAAAGTCTAAATTCAATAAGAGCAATGAAGAACTCATGAAAGCTTCAGAAAGAGCTTTTAGTCTTACCGTATTAAATATGCCTATTATGCAGTTAGTCATCTTCTCTACAATCATAGCCATTTTGTGGTTTGGAGGAAATATGGTTAGTATAGGAGAACTAGAAGTTGGTAAGCTTACAAGTTTTCTCACATATGTCAATCAAATTCTAATGTCTCTTATGATGCTTTCTTTTATATTCATTATGCTCTCTCGTTCTATTGCTTGTGGAAAACGTATCCTTGAAGTTCTGGAAGAAGAGCCAGAAATTGTAGATGATAGTATTCACGATTATCAAGTGGAAAATGGGGATGTGGTTTTTGAAAATGTCTATTTTAAATATGACGAAGGCAGTGAAGAATATAATTTGACCAATATCAATTTAAATATTAAATCTGGGCAAACAATAGGTATTATCGGAGGGACAGGTTCAGCTAAAAGTACTTTAGTACAGCTTATACCTAGATTGTATGAAGCAGCAAGTGGAAGTGTAAAGGTAGGCGGGCATGATGTGCGTGAGTATAAGCTTCATACTTTAAGAGATGCAGTTGCTATGGTATTACAAAAAAACACCCTTTTCTCTGGGACCATTGCGGAAAACCTTAGGTGGGGAGATGAAAAGGCTTCTGATGAAGAATTGAGATTAGCAAGTAAAGCAGCTTGTGCCGAAGAGTTTATTGAAAAGTTTCAAGATAGCTATGACACCTATATTGAGCAAGGTGGTGTCAATGTATCTGGAGGGCAAAAGCAAAGACTTACTATTGCTAGGGCATTACTTAAAAAGCCAAAAATTCTCATACTAGATGACAGTACTAGTGCAGTAGATACGGCTACAGATGCCAAAATAAGAGAAGCTTTCCGTAAGGAACTAAAAGACACAACTAAAATCATTATCGCTCAAAGGATATCTTCTATCCAAGATTCAGATCAAATTATCGTCTTAGATGATGGAAAGATTGCCAATATAGGAAATCACGAAGAACTTATGAAGGACAGCGAAATTTACCGGGATGTATATGAATCTCAACAGAAAGGAGTTGCAATAGATGGCTAAACAAGGACCAGGTAGACATAATTTTCAAAAACCAAAAAACATTAAAAAGACCCTTACATTTTTAATGAAATACGTCAATAAGTACAAGATATTGTTAGTCTTTGTATTAATTTGTATGTTTATGAGTAGTTTTGCCATGATTGCAGGTTCCTATTTTTTAAAACCTATTATCAATGATTATATTATACCAGGAAATTTTAGTGGTCTTATAAAAATGCTCATGCTCTTAGGTGCTATTTACTTAATTGGTGCGTTAAGCTCCTATACTTATGCTCGCATTATGGTGCATATATCTCAAAATGCAGTGGCTCAAATGCGTCGAGATTTATTTCATAAAATGCAGGATTTGCCTTTGAAATATTTTGATACCCATAGTCATGGAGATTTGATGAGCCGTTATACAAACGATATTGATACGATTAGTGAAGCCATCAATAATAGTTTAGCAGGAGTTATTAGCAATATCATTATGTTTTTTGGTGTCTTAATTATGATGATTGTCCTTAGCCCAATACTGACCTTATTAACTGGAGTAATGATTGCTTTGATTTTATTTACGGCACAATTAATAGGTAAAAAAAGCAAATATTATTTTTCACTACAACAAAAGAAACTCGGTTTGGTCAATGGTTATATTGAGGAAATGATGGAAGGACAAAAGGTAGTTAAAGTATTTAGCTACGAAGACAAAGCTATAAATGAGTTCTCTAAGAGAAATGAAGAATTAAGAGTAGCTGCCACAAATGCCCACACTTTTGCAGGAATGATGATGCCTGCCTTAGGGAATCTTTCCTATGCGAACTATGCACTTACCAGTTCTGTAGGTGGTATTATGGCTATTGCTGGCATGCTCGATATTGGTACACTAGTCTCCTTTCTGCAATACAGTAGGCAAGTGTCACATCCAATTTCACATATGTCACAACAGATGAACACCATTCTTTCTGCTTTGGCAGGAGCAGAGCGTATCCTAGAAGTAATGGAAGAAAAAGAGGAAATAGACGATGGTAATGTAATCCTAAAGAGAGTAGAAATTTGTGAAGATCAATCTATTAAAGCAACAGAAAAGAAAACTGGATGTTGGGCTTGGGAAGTAACAAATGAAAATGGAGAAAAGAAGCTTGTACCTTTAAAAGGTGATGTTCGATTTGAAAATGTAGTATTCGGATATAATGAGGAGAAAGTTATATTAAAAGACATTAGCCTCTTTGCAAAACCAGGTCAAAAAATTGCCTTTGTAGGTTCAACAGGAGCAGGGAAGACCACTATTACCAATCTGATCAATCGCTTTTATGAGATCCAATCAGGTAAAATAACATATGATGGCATCAATATAAAAGATATTAAAAAAGATTCTTTAAGACAATCTTTAGGAATTGTACTACAAGATACTCATTTGTTTACAGGAACAGTTGCCGATAATATTCGCTACGGGCGATTAGATGCTACAGATGAAGAGATTGTTGCAGCAGCTAAATTAGCCAATGCTCATACCTTTATTAGGCACTTACCTCAGGGATATGAAACTATGCTGACAGCAGATGGAACAAATTTATCTCAAGGTCAAAGACAACTCCTTTCCATTGCAAGAGCCGCTGTAGCGGACCCTCCTGTTTTGATTTTAGATGAGGCTACTAGCTCTATTGATACAAGAACAGAAAAGCTTATTGAAGAAGGCATGGATAAATTAATGGAAAACAGGACCGTATTTGTCATAGCTCATAGGCTTTCCACTATTAGAAACTCTAAAGCGATTATGGTTCTAGAACAAGGAGAAATCATCGAACGAGGATCTCACGACGAGTTAATCGAAGGAAAGGGAAGATACTATAGACTTTACACAGGTCAATTTGAACTAGAGTAAATATAGTCGCTAGTTCATAGTCCTTAGTCTCTAGCTCTCGGGTATTCCTTTTAGTTGGAAGCTACACACAATCTGAAGCAAATACTAGTCTCTAGCATTCGGCCCCTCCGGGGTCCTTTTTATTTGCCGGTTAATACTCGAACGGATGCAGAAAGAAATAATTCCACATTACGTCAAGAAAAGTTCCGCTTTCAGCATTCCGCAAAAGACATCAAAAAGCTGTTGACAATTAGAGGACTATAATTATATAATGAATTAAATTAAACAAATAAACAGAAACCTTTGAGAAAGAGTAGTAAACTTTTTGATTGTATTTTAGAGAGCTGCAGGTGGTGTGATTGCAGTATACAGGGAATGGTTGAATGGACTTTTGAGGGCAGCCCGAAATGAAAAGAGTAGGCGCTGACGAGAACTGGACTCGTTACAAATACGGCATATATGATGGTATATGTTAAAGTGGATTTCTAAGAAATCAATTTGGGTGGTACCGCGATTACGTTTATTCGTCCCAAGTATTTGCTGAAGCAAATACTTGGGACTTTTTTTAATTTAAAAATAGGTGGTCAGGTGGTCAGGTGGTCGGGTGGTCAGCAAAAGCAAAACTCGCCTATAAGGCGAGAAAAGGGCCCGAGCTCCTGCCCTGTCATCCTTGAGCGCTAGCGAAGGATCTAAGACCTAAAAGGAATGCCCAAGCCCTAATGCTGATCGCTGATGGCTAAGTGTTTCAGAACTTAACGACTATTAAAGTTCCGCTTTCCGCTATACACACATCTATACGGAGTTGAAATGATACAAAGAATATCTAAATAAGAAAGGGAGAACAAACCATGAAAAAAACAATCGCACTTACTTTAGGCTTATTATTAACAACAGGGCTTTTTACAGCTTGTAGTGGAGATCAGCAAACAAGTACCAATGGAGATAAACAATACACTATAGGAATTGCTCAATTTGGGGAGCATGCTTCATTAGATAATTGTAGAGAAGGGTTTTTACAAGGGCTTGCAGAAGAGGGATTCGTAGAGGGGGAAAACCTAACTGTAGAATATGAAAATGCCCAATTTGATACAGCCATAACGAATCAAATTGCACAGAAATTTGTCAGCAAAGATATGGACATTATTGCAGCAATAGCCACTCCAATTGCCCAAAGCACATTTAATGCAGCAAAAAAAACAGATATCCCTGTAGTCTTTACAGCAGTTACCGACCCAGATGCAGCAATGCTTACAGAAGGAAATATTACTGGTACCAGCGATAAGCTTCCAGTAGAAGCTCAATTAAAGCTCATTCGAGCTATGATGCCAGAAGCAAAGAATATAGGCATACTTTATACGACTAGCGAAGTAAACTCAGAATCAACTATTGCAGAGTACAAAGAAAAAGCAAGTGATTATGGATTTGAAATTATCGATTCTGGTATTTCTGTAGCTGCAGATATTCCTTTAGCAGTAGATAAACTTCTTCCACAAGTAGATGCTTTGACTAATTTAACGGATAATACAGTAGTAGGCTCTCTACCAGTAATTTTAGAAAAGGCAAATGCTAGGAGTATCCCAGTCTTTGGAAGCGAAATTGAACAAGTAAAACTAGGATGTATTGCCTCTGAAGGAATCGAGTATATAAGTTTAGGAAAACAAACAGGAAAAATGGCAGCAGCTATATTAAAGGGTGAAAAAACAGCAATAAACACTCCATACGAAACCATTGAAGAAAGTAGCCTTTACATCAATAGTGAAGTTATGGAAAGATTAGGACTTACTTTACCAGAAGATATGATGAAAAGAGCAGAAGATACAGTCGCTAGTCACTAGACTCTAGCTTGCATGTATTCCTTTTGGGTCTTTTAGTGGCTACTGAAAGTAGCCGTAAAGAGACCCTAGAGGAATCCCCAGAAGCTAAGGACTAGTGACTAGAGTCTAGCGACTAAAAAACCGGAGGTTTTATTAGATGATTCTACTAGGTATTCTCGAACAGGGTATGATTTATGCGATTATGGCTCTAGGCTTATATATTACATATAAAATATTAGATTTTCCAGATTTAACAGTAGACGGCAGTTTTCCACTAGGAGCTGCTGTTACTGTTATGTTAATGACAAATGTAGATAGTGGTATGATTAACGCCATCACATTAGGGCACAATCCTTATATTATTATGTTTTTATCTTGTTTAGCAGGTGGTATTGCAGGGCTTGTAACGGGTATTATACATGTAAAGTTTAAGGTTCGGGATTTACTTTCAGGTGTTATAACAATGACGGCGTTATACTCTATTAATTTACATATTGCAGGCAAGGCAAATGTACCAATTTTTAATATGGAAACCATCTTTTCTAATAGAGGATTAGATTCTTTATATCCTGACTTTTTAGACAATCTTAAAGTATTGATTATCATTTCCATTGTAACGATTGGATCGAAGATTTTGTTGGATTTATATTTAAAGACAAAATCAGGATATTTATTAAGAGCAGTTGGAGATAATACGACTTTAGTAGTGTCTCTTGCAAAGGATAGCGGCAGCGTTAAAATCTTAGGACTGGTTATAGCAAATGCTCTCGTTGCATTAAGTGGTAGTGTAATGGCACAACAACAAGGTTTTTTTGAAGTATCTATGGGAACAGGAGCCATGGTCATCGGTCTTGCATCTGTAATTATTGGAACCAGTTTGTTTAAAAGAGTTTCTTTTGTCAAGCCAACTAGTGCAGCCATAATTGGTTCTATAGTATATAAAGCTAGTATCTCTTTAGCTATGGATATGAGTTTATCTATGATTTTAGCAATTGTAGTAGCAGTGGTATGTATTGTGTACATGAAAAAAGAATTGCCATTAAAAGTGATTTTAACAATTATATCAACTGTAAGCGTCTATCTGGTAGTAAAATTATTCATACCATATGAAATGAGCGCAAGCGACATGAAGCTAATTACATCTGTTTTATTTATGATTATATTGATCACAGGTCATGAGAAGAAGAGGAGGGCTAAAGGTGCTAGAGCTTAAAGATATCCATAAAGTGTACAGTGCAGGCACAATCAATGAGTCCTGCTTATTTCAAGGTTTCAATCTACGTATTGAGAAAGGGGAGTTTGTTTCTGTAGTAGGAAGCAATGGAAGTGGAAAGACCTCTATGCTCAATATCATCTGTGGAAGCATTGATATCGATCAAGGACAAATCTTTGTAGGAGATAAAGACATAACCGATATTAAGGAACATTTCCGTTATAATAAAATTGGAAGAGTCTATCAAAACCCAGCTATGGGAACTTGCCCAACAATGACCATATTAGAAAATATGTCCTTAGCAGATAATAAGGGTAAGTCCTTTAATCTTAGAATGGGAACGAACAAAAGCCGCATCGAATACTACAAGGAAAGCCTTAGTCAATTAGGGCTAGGCTTGGAGGATCGCTTAAATACACAAGTGGGTACTCTCTCAGGGGGCCAAAGGCAAGCTATGGCTTTGCTTATGTCCACTATGACACCTATCGATTTCTTAGTCTTAGATGAGCATACTGCAGCCCTGGACCCTAAAACAGCAGAAAAAATTATGGAGCTAACAGATAAAATCGTCCACGAAAAACATTTAACTACCATTATGGTCACTCATAATCTAAGATACGCAGTAAAATACGGAAATAGGTTGCTTATGATGCATCAAGGAGAGGCGATTCTAGATAAGAAAAATGCAGAAAAATCAAAGCTAAAAGTAGATGATTTGTTAGGATTGTTTTCACAGATAAGTGTGGAACTAGGGAATTGATAAAGCTGAAAGCGGAAAGCTGAAAGGTAAGATGCTAGTGTTCAATAACAAAGAGAAATTAGTATTTTAGTCCACAGTACATTGTAAAAGCAACTCTATACAGTTAGCATTGCTCGCCTTTAGGCGAGGTAATGTTTTTGATAGTTGCTGAACAATTGTATAATCATTGCTTTACTACTATTAAGTTCCGCTTTCGGCTCTCAGCTTTCAGCAACAAACAAAGTAAAATCGCTAGAGGGTGATAATATGAACAATTTTCTACGAAATGTGATGAAGGACACGAGTAGTGGCATTAAGGGGTATATAAAGGCGCAACTTAAATTAATTGGAATTACTTTTCTTATTCTCTTTATAGGTTTAGATATGATTGATATAGCTCATCCCTTTCTTGTTTCACTAGGTATTTCTATACTGGATATGATTCCTGTTTTAGGAATAGGTATTGTTCTGGTACCTTGGTCTATTATTAGTTTTGTTATGGGGAATACGGATTTGGCAACGAAAATAGCTATTTTATTTGTAATAGCAGTCATTGTTCGTCAAGTTTTAGAGCCAATAATTGTAGGAAAGCATATCGGAATCAGACCTCTATATACTTTTGTAGCTACTTTATTAGGCTCTATTGCCCTAGGTCCTATTGGTATTATATTAGGTCCAGCAATTGCTATCCTTATTATTTCAATACAAAATAATAGAAGAAGTTCCACAAAATGATAAAATTATGAATAAATGGAAAAGGGATTTTTATTTTTAGCCCATTATAGTATAATAATAATGGATATATATAGAAAAGGATTATTTTGGTTTGTTCCAGGTGTAAGACATCCTACAAATCCAATAAAATGGAGGAACTCTATGATTAAAAGATTAGCCCAATTAGCATCTGAGAGTAGTTATGTAGATCCAGCGTTATACGCTAAATACGACGTTAAACGCGGATTGAGAGATATTAACGGACGAGGAGTACTTACAGGACTTACGGAAATTGGAGATGTTCAATCGTATACAATACAGAATGGCCAGACGATTCCTAAGCCTGGTCAACTTTTTTATAGGGGTATTGATGTAGAGGATTTAACAAAAGGCTTTTTAAAAGAAAGACGACATGGATTTGAAGAATCCATATACCTTTTGCTTTTTGGTCATTTACCCAGTATAGAGGAATTGACAGAGTTTAATACAATGCTTTCAAGTTTGAGAACTTTGCCAAAGAGCTTTGTAAGAGATATGATTTTAAAGGCATCTAGTAAAGACGTTATGAATATGATTTCAAGGAGTGTTTTAGCACTCTACAGTTATGATGAAAATCCTGATGATATTAGCGTGGAAAATGTATTAAGGCAATGTCTTGAGTTAATAGCCCGTTTTCCCCTATTAGCTGTCTATAGTTATCACGCGTATTCTCATTACTTTGACAGCCGAAGCTTATTTATTCATAATCCTAAACCAGAATACAGCACAGCTGAAAATATTCTTCACATGCTTAGACCAGATAGTGGATTTACTGAAACAGAAGCAGCCCTATTAGATTTAGCACTGGTTTTACATGCAGAGCATGGAGGTGGAAATAACTCCACATTTACGACTCACGTTGTCACTTCTAGTGGAACAGATACATATTCAGCTATGTCTGCTGCATTAGGCTCACTAAAGGGACCTCGACATGGTGGTGCTAGTATTAAGGTTGTTCAAATGTTTAAGGATATAAAAGCGAATCTAAGGAATTGGTCAGATGAAGGTGAAATAAGAGATTATTTAAAGAAACTTCTTCACGGTGATGCTTTTGATCATTCAGGATTAATATACGGTATGGGTCATGCAGTGTATTCTGTATCAGATCCTAGAGCGGAAATACTAAGAGATCAATGTAAAAAATTAGCTACTGAAAAAGGACTAGAGCACGAGTTTGACTTATTTTATAAGGTGGAGAATATTGCTAAAGAAGTCATAGTAGAAGAGAGAAAGATTTATAAAGGCGTTAGCGTAAATATTGACTTCTACTCTGGATTTGTCTATAGAATGTTGAATATACCAATGCAATTATTAACTCCTATATTTGCCATATCTCGAATATCAGGATGGAGTGCTCACCGAATTGAAGAAATCGTCAACAAAGGCAAAATTATCCGACCAGCTTATAAGAGTATAGCAAAAGAGATGGAGTACGTGCCGATAGATGAAAGATAAGGTGGTCTGTCGTAGGTTGCGGGTTTCTAGCTCCTTATAGTCGCTACAAACTTCGCCAACCTTGACAGGGGTAATACCACTTGATTTCTCTTTCCCTTCGGTCAAGACAAATCAGGTATTACTCCTAGGTGGTAAGCAAAACCTTTTCTCGCCAGGGGCGAGGTAGGGTAAAGGCGTAGGATCCTTCGGCTGAAGCCTCAGGATGACAAGGCAGTAGTTAGGGTCAAAATACAGGCACTAGCAATCAGCAATCAGGGTTGGGCATCCAACAGTGCCTTTGGCACTAAAGAGGCCCGTACAGCCAGCCTTAGTTTCTGATTAAGTCATGCTGAGTGCAATGAAGGATCTGTGCGCACTAAGTAGTAGGAGGAAGATATCTATAGGCAAAAGTCAACTTATATACTGATTCTTAATTGCCACCAGTGGTGGCAAAAGGTTTTACTTAGAGCTTAGAACTTAGAACATACAACTTACGGCTAAAACGCTTGTATAATCTCTAAAAAACTGAGATAATTTTATTTAATAAAAAACAATATATATTGTTTAAAAGTAAAAGGGGAAAATATATGGACCGCAAATTAAGAGTGCAGACGATTAATAATTTAGTTGATAATTTACTAGTTAGCTATAAAGAGGAAGAGCGCATACAACCTCATGGAGCTTGTCCAATGCCAAATAGGGACACGATTATTAAGATTGCAAAGCAAATGAGAAAGTTGATTTTTCCTGGATATTTTGATGGGTATGCATGCAGTAAAGATATTTTACAATATCATACAGGAGAACTCCTGGTCTATGTTCATGAATCCTTAACAGAGCAGATTATTTATGCTCTTAGCTTAGATGAAAATCGGCACAATAAAAGTGAAAAATTAATCTGTAAAAGAGAAGAGATGATAGATAAAGCTACAGAGTTAAGCTTTAAAATATTATCAAAACTGCCTACTATAAGAGAATATTTATCTACAGATGTTCAGGGCGCATTAGACGGAGATCCAGCAGCTTCTAGTCTAGAAGAAATTGTATTCTCCTATCCAGGGATTTTTTCTATTACAATGCACCGAATAGCTCATGAGATGTATCTATTAAATATTCCATTAATACCAAGAATACTCAGTGAATATTCTCATTCTATAACAGGTATAGATATTAATCCAGGAGCTCAAATAGGCAAGTACTTTTTTATTGACCATGGTACTGGAGTAGTAATAGGAGAAACGACGATAATAGGAAATAATGTGAAAATTTATCAAGGGGTTACATTAGGAGCCTTATCTACTAGGGGTGGTCAAAAACTAAAAGGAAGTAAGCGCCATCCAACTATTGAAGACGGAGTAACCATCTATTCAGGAGCTTCTGTACTAGGAGGAGATACTGTAATAGGGGAGGGAGCTACTATAGGGAGTAATGCCTTTATTACGGATTCTGTACCAAAAGGCACAAAAGTAAGCGTAAAAAACCCTGAGCTTATTTTAAAAAATCGAGAGCATAGGGAATTAAAGCAGGATTATTCGGAAGTATAAGCTAGCAGAAAGCTGAATGCGGAAAGTGGAACTCTCTTGCGAGAGCGATGCAGCGAAAAAGAAGAAAAAGGGGACACATTTTAAATGTGTCCCCTTTTTCTTCTGCCCTTTTAACTCAAAACGGTCACCATCGGTGACCGAAATTTCAGCTTTCAGCGCATTATTTCCTATAAGATATCTCCGCCAATTCTATATCCTTATTTCTATCTTGTACTGTAGCAATAGACCATTCGTTAGCAAATAAAAGTACTGGGTTTTCGTCTACGTCTTCTACAATCATGGTATCCATGGTTAGATTGAAACAATCTGGGTCAAATTGATCTCCTTTAATCCAGCGGATATAGCGATAAGGTGTTCTTTCCATGATGAGATCAACACCATATTCATTTTTTAATCGATATTCTAAAACATCAAATTGTAAAACGCCAACTACGCCTACGATTAATTCCTCTACGCCAATATTAGGTCTCTTATACACTTGAATGGACCCTTCTTCTGCCAATTGAGTAATGCCTTTTACAAACTGTTTTCTCTTTAAGGCGTTTTTTGTGTATACTTTGCTAAAGTGTTCTGGAGCAAATAAGGGTATGCCTTCGTACTGGATTTTTGAATTGTCTTCACATAAGGTATCGCCAATTCTAAAGATTCCAGGATCGTGAATACCTATGATATCTCCAGGGTAAGCAGTATCTACTATGACTCGGTCCTGAGCTAAAAATTGCTGTGGTTGAGCTAGTCTTACCTTCTTATTTTCCTGAACGTGATTTACTTGCATACCTTTTTCAAATTTGCCAGAACAGATTCTCAAAAATGCAATACGATCTCTATGAGTTGGATTCATATTAGCTTGGATTTTAAAGATAAATCCTGTAAAATTTTCAGACTCTGGGTTAATATGACCTTGATTGCTATTTCTTGAACTAGGAGGGGACGTAAAGTTTAAAAACCCCTCTAAAAAAGGTTCTACACCAAAATTCGTTAAGGCACTTCCAAAGTACACTGGAGTAAGGTTTCCCTGTGATACTTGTTCTAAATCAAATTCAAAACCTGCAATATCTAATAATTCAATATCCTCAATGAGTTTTTCCTGTAATTCATCTCCTAAAAGTTCTTTAAAGCTATCATCTTCTACATTACCCTTTACAGCTTGTGCTAGGGATTGTCCATGATTTCCTCCACCGAAAACTTCAACTTGCTGTTTTTGTCTATCGTATACTCCTTTAAAGTTTCTTCCGCTTCCTATAGGCCAGTTCATAGGGTAAGAGCGAATACCAAGAATTTTCTCAAGTTCTTCCACCAATTCAAAGGGATCTTTTCCATCACGGTCTAATTTATTTATAAATGTAAATATAGGAATGCCTCTCATTTTGCAGACATGGAATAGTTTCTTTGTCTGGCTTTCAATACCTTTAGCAGAGTCTATAACCATAACTGCAGAATCGGCCGCCATAAGGGTTCGATAGGTATCTTCACTAAAATCTTGATGACCAGGAGTATCAAGGATATTTATGCAGTAATCATCGTATTCAAATTGTAATACAGAAGAGGTAACAGAAATTCCTCTCTGCTTTTCGATCTCCATCCAATCAGAGACAGCATGATTTTGAGATCTTCTAGATTTAACAGAGCCTGCTAGTCGAATAGCACCGCCATATAGTAATAGTTTTTCTGTAAGAGTAGTTTTACCCGCATCTGGATGAGAAATAATAGCAAAAGTTCTTCTTCTGCGAACCTCCTCTTGAAAACTAAATTTTTTTTCAGACATTTTCATCTTCCTTATACATATAATATTTATATTCGTTTAACTTTTAAATTTTACCCTTTAATAGGGAATGGTGTCAAATTATTTTTGTGTAGAATCTAGATAATTCATAAAAAAAATACAAAAAGATTGAGGATTAGATAGGTTATTACAGAGAAGAAGGACTTACTAGATTTTTTATTAAAAGTATTGTAAACTATCTACTATCAAAATACAGCTAGGAGGTTAGATATGATTAATTACATAGCGAGCTGGTTTGACCATTTAGAGACTTCTGAGGGATTGGTTCTAAATATATCTATTATTTTGTTATTGTTATTTATGGGTTTATTTTGCATTATAGGGATGAAATTAACAAATAGACTTGTCATTTTTTCTTTTACTAAGTTTAAAGGATTGAATAAGCTAAAATGGAATGAAGCCTTTTTAAAGCGAAAAGTCTATGACAGATTGTCTCATATTGTACCTGTTATCATTATTTATGCATTTGCTCCTTTATTTCCACAGTATTTAACGATTATACTGCAAAATATTGCTACGATTTACTTTATTGTAGTAGTAGTATCTGTAATCAGTTGTTTGCTCAATGTAGTAGATGATATTTACAATACTTTTGAATATTCTAAATATAGGCCAATAAAGGGTTTTTTACAGGTGATAAAAATCATTGTGTATGTTATAGCTGGCTTACAAATTATAGCCGCCCTTATGGGAAAGGATCCACTACTACTTTTAAGTGGTATTGGTGCATTTTCAGCAGTACTAATGTTAGTCTTTCAAGATTCTATATTAGGGTTAGTAGCTAGTATTCAACTGTCTGCAAATGATATGATGCGAATAGGAGATTGGGTTGAAATGCCTAGTTACAATGTGGATGGTGAAGTTCTAGAAATTTCTTTGAATATAGTAAAGATTGAAAATTTTGACCGAACTGTAAATACTGTTCCAACTTATGCTTTTATGACGAATTCCTTTAAAAATTGGCGAGGTATGACAGAAGCTGGTGGAAGAAGGATAAAAAGATCTATTTACATAGATATATCAAGCATAAAGTTTTGTACCAAGGAAATGCTAGAAGCGTTTAAAAAGATTCATTATTTAACAGATTATATTGAAACAAAACAAGAGGAAATTAGAACTTATAATGAGGCCCATAATGTAGACTATGACGATGTGGCAAATGGAAGGCATTTGACGAATATAGGCGTGTTTCGGATATACATTCACCAATATTTAAAATACCATCCTAAAATCCATAAGGGAATGACTCAAATTGTAAGACAATTATCACCAGTGGAATTTGGTCTACCTATAGAAATTTATGCATTTACAAGAGAGATTGTATGGGATCAATACGAAGGAATACAGTCCGATATATTTGATCATATATTAGCAATCATACCAAAATTCGGACTAAGAATCTATCAACGACCCTCTTGGTATGATTTTAGAAATGAAGAAAGTCAGCATGAAAAATATGATAGAAATTTCATCAAAGGAACTATAATTGGTGGTGAAAGTGCTATTTCGGAAGAAGACCTAAAGGACTAGCCATCAGCGTTCAGCCACCAGGAATTGGCCACCCATGGTGGCCGGTGACGTGCGTTAGAGGAATCAGAACTTGTTTTTAGATGCTTCTATTTTAGTAATTAATGCGTAGAGATCCTTCGCTGCACTCTGAATGACTAGGCAGGAGCTCGAGTTAGGTGAGTAGTTGGACCTTTCACATTCCACTTTCCGCTTAAAAATTACTCCATAATTTTTATATTAATTTCTCTAAATTTGGGTATACATAAATAGAATAGAGTACAGAGGAGGAAAGTATATGGGAGAATTTCAAGGTAAAAAGGTTGGGCTCAAAGAAGAGGGAACTCATAAATTGATTGCTGTATACCCCGAAACAATGAATGGTACAGATCATGAAATAGCTAAAACCGTAAGAGATTGGTTTTACAAACAAGCCTGTGCCAATGAAGAAATCCTAAGAACGGCTTACGTAGACGTAGTAGAGGATTAAAAAACAAAATAAAGTGTAATAAAAATTCTTATTTAAAAAGATAAAATCCTATTTAGGATTTTGTCTTTTTTTATATACTAGAAAATTTATGATATAATAATTCGCATAAGTAAGACTGGAGTGATAAAAGTGGTAAGTTCACGTGAATTAGTACAGAGCATTTTGAGACATGAGAGGGGAGCAAGGGTGCCAAAGGGAGAATTGGTACTGGATGATAAGGTAATTGCAAAATCATTAGACACTTTATCTATTGGCTTTGATGAAAGATACGAGTTTGCAAAAAGCTTAGGACTAGATATGATCGTGCTTTCACCTACCTATCCTAAGAATAGCCTGTCTGTTGACTGTAGCTCCTTAGATATAAATAAATGGGTCAATAGGGATTTGTTTTCCTTTGTTATATTAGATGGAGCTTTTGAATTAGGTTTGAGAGTTTTTGGTTTTCCAGAGTATCTATCTATGGTTATGAGTGGAGACGAAGAGCTAGAGGAATTCATTCTAGAAGTTGAAAAGATTAATAAAGAGACCATCGCAAAGTTGTCAGATCAAGGCATCAATGGCATCATTGTAGCGGATGATATCGCTTTTCAGGATGGATTAATTGTACGACCAAGTATATTTCGAGAGCTTTTTTTACCTACTTTAGAACGCCAAGTCAAAGAAATTGAAAGTAGGAAAATGACTCCCTTTTTCCATTCTGATGGGTACTATATGAGTGTTATGGATGATATCGTAGAAGCAGGCTTTAAAGGAATACACTGCATCGATCGAAACTGCAAAATGAATGTAAAAGATTTAGCAAGCTATAGTAAAAAGATCTGCTTATGGGGGCATTTGGATATAAATGACATTAATGCTTCAGATGACGAAAATGCTATAAAATCTATGGTAAGTGAAATCAAAGATGCCACAGACTTTAAAGGTTTTATACTAGGAACAAACAGTGGGTTATTTCCAGGTATGGATGTGGATGGATTAAAAAGAATATATGATAAGGTTGACGAGTTCGTTCTATGATTAGTGAAAAGTGGAATGTTGAAAGTGGAAAATTTGCCACCTTTGGGTAGCTTTCATTTTAATCTTTTGGCAATTAATATCTTTTAGCATATGGTGCATTTTTTAACCTTGGCTACTGTCTTGTCATCCTGAGGCTTTAGACGAAGGATCTTGCTCTTCACGATCTCGCCCGAAGGCGAGTATTTCCGCATTCCACTTTCCACCAATGACAAAGAGGACGCTTATGCGTCCTCTTTGTCATTAAGTATTCTCATAAACTCTTCACCAGTTATCGTTTCTTTTTCTAGTAAATATTTCGCTAGTTCATGAAGTTTATCCATATTTTCTGTTAGTATTTCTCTTGCCTTGGAGTGGGCGGCTTTGATGATGTTTAGAACTTCTTGGTCTACTTTGCCTGCCATATTTGTAGAGCAAGTTAGAGAAGAATCTCCACCAAGATATGGGTTGTTTACAGTTTCTAATGCCATCATATCAAAGTCTTCGCTCATACCATAACGAGTGACCATAGCTCTTGCTAATTTTGTAGCCTGTTCAATATCGTTAGACGCTCCTGTAGTGATGGAATTAAAGATGACCTCTTCCGCAGATCTTCCACCAGTAAAGGTGACAATTTTGTTAAATGCTTCTTCTTTTGATAAAAGGACCTTTTCTCCTTCATCTACTTGCATCGTATAACCTAGGGCACCAGATGTTCTAGGAATAATGGTGATTTTTTGTACTGGTGCAGAGTCTGTTTGCTTTGCTGCTACTAAGGCGTGACCAATTTCATGGTAAGCGATAATGAGCTTTTCTTTAGTTGATATGACTGCACCTTTTCGCTGATAACCAACTAATATGGTTTCTACAGATTCTTCAAAATCAGATTGATTGACTTCTTTTCGGTCCATGCGGACAGCTCTTAAAGCAGCTTCATTGGCAATATTAGCTAATTCAGCACCAGAAGCCCCTGCTGTAGCTCTAGCAATGGCATTATAATCAATATTGTTATCTACTTTGATTTTCTTTGCATGTACCTTTAAGATTTCTTCACGACCTCTTAAATCAGGAAGTTCAACTGGAATTCGCCTGTCAAATCGACCCGGACGAAGCAAAGCTTTGTCTAGAGTTTCAGGCCTATTTGTAGCACCCAAGATTACTACTCCTTTACTGCCATCAAAGCCATCCATTTCTGTCAGCAATTGATTTAATGTTTGTTCTCTTTCATCATTACCTGTCATACCTGAACTGTCACGCTTTTTACCGATAGCGTCAATTTCGTCTATAAAGACAATACAAGGTGCTTTTTCTTGTGCTTGTTTAAAGAGATCACGAACTCTTGCAGCACCCATACCTACAAACATCTGCACGAATTCAGATCCAGAGATAGAGAAAAAGGGTACATTGGCTTCACCTGCTACAGCTTGAGCAAGCAATGTTTTTCCAGTTCCAGGAGGCCCTACTAATAGAGCACCTTTAGGTAGTTGAGCACCAATCTCTGTATACCTCTTGGGGTCGTGGAGAAAATCTACAATTTCCGTAAGAGCTTCTTTCGCTTCATCCTGCCCAGCTACATCGGCAAAGGTTTTACCCGTTTCTGCTTTTATATAGACCTTTGCATTGCTCTTTCCAAAGGACATGGCATTTGAACCACCTGTTTTCTTTTGTAAATTACGAGTAAGTAATTGTCCAACGCCTATAAAAAACAACATTGGTAATATTAAAGAGATAAATAGACTCATAAGAGGAGAAATTTCTTCGGGTATTATCTGAGCAAATTTTACATCTTGGCTATGCAATCTCTCTACTAAATCAGGGTCATCTGCTCGGCCAGTAACATAAGTTACACCCTTATTTTTGGCATCTTTTGTAGTAAATTTAATCTGAGTATTCTCTATTTCTACTTCTTTTACTTGTCCATCTTCAATTTGGTTCAGAAAAGTTCCATAATCCACTTCTGTTATTTGTGGTTCCAATATATTAGGGAATACAAAGGAATTTAATAATATGATAATGAGTAAAGCTATACCATAGTAAAAGAATATGGGCTTCTTTGGTATTTTAGGTTTATTTGTTGGCAATAGATTACCTCCTTATATTCATTCATTTTATAGTAGACGATTGTCTTAGATTTCTATACAGGGTGCTTACTACAAAATAATATTTAGCTTAATTATATTATACATTAATTACTCTTAACTTTTCCTTAATTAAACAAAGAAATAATGAAGATAGGACAAAATATTTGGAGAAGTAAGAAGATATGATAAAATAATTAAAAGTAGGAGGTCACGTGGTTAGGTGGTCAGCAAAATCTTTGAGCCACCACTGGTGCCTCAAGCACTGAGGGTGCTTTTAAACTTATTTAAGGATTGTGATAAAGATTGAAGGATATTAAAGTAGAGGATATAACAGAAGCTGTTAAACAATTATGCATTGATGCAAATTATAATATTCCATTGGATGTAAAAGAAAAAATCGAAGAAGCTGCATCTTGTGAACCTTGGCCTATGGCGAAGGAGATATTAGATCATATTTTAGAAAACATCAAAATTGCAAGAGAAGAAAGCATGCCAGCTTGCCAAGACACTGGTATGACCTGTGTCTTTGTAGAATTAGGACAGGATGTTCATATTGTGGGCGGATTATTAGAAGATGCAATTAATGAAGGGGTAAGGCTTGGGTATAACAAGGGATACTTGAGAAAATCCGTGGTAAAAGATCCACTAAATAGAATCAATACAAAAGATAATACCCCAGCAATTATATACTATCATATTGTTGAAGGGGATCAACTGAAGATTACAGTGGCCCCTAAGGGCTTTGGTTCGGAAAATATGAGCCAAATAAAGATGTTAAAGCCTTCTGATGGCATAGAGGGGGTTAAGGATTTTGTCTTACAGGTAGTAAGAGAAGCAGGTCCCAATCCTTGCCCTCCTATTGTAGTAGGAATAGGAATAGGTGGAACCTTTGATAGGGCAGCTAATTTAGCTAAAAAGGCTCTTCTCCGTCCTTTAAGTGAAGATCATCCAGATGGATTTTATAAAGGATTAGAAGCAGATCTACTAGAGGAAATTAACAAATTAGGTATTGGACCACAAGGTTTTGGAGGGAAAACAACTGCCTTAAAAGTAAGTGTGGAAGTGTTTCCAACTCATATTGCAGGTTTGCCTGTAGCTGTAAATATCAATTGTCATGTGACGAGGCATAAAAGTGTTATTTTATAAAGCGTAGAATGCGGAAAGGTGAAAGCGGAACTTGCTAAATTGGGATGTGTGAAAGTTGAAAGCGGAAAACTCTCCTAAAGGTGAAAAAGTATCTTGCGTTTAACTTCTTGCCTCTCAGTTGCGCCGAGGAATCTCTACAGACAGACTATTGAAAAATGCATTATATACTAAAAAGTTTTAAAACAACTATTGACAATTGTTAAAAGAAAGGGATCAATATGGAAAAGAGAATAAATGTGCCTTTTACTGCTGAAGGAGCAAAAGAACTAAGAACTGGGGATAAGGTACTGATTTCGGGAGTTTTATACACTGCTAGGGATGCGGCACATAAAAGGCTTGTTGAACTTATAGATAAAGGAGAAGACCTTCCTATACCGCTAAAAAATACGATAATTTATTATGTAGGACCTACACCAGCTAAGCCACAAAAACCAATTGGCTCAGCAGGCCCAACAACCAGCTATAGGATGGATTCCTATGCTCCTAAACTTCTAGACTTAGGTTTAAGGGGTATGATTGGAAAGGGAATACGTTCTCAAGAAGTAATAGAATCTATGAAAAAAAACAAAGCCGTGTATTTTGCGGCAATTGGCGGAGCAGCAGCCTTAATGGCCAAATCGATTATTAAATCTGAGCTGGTAGCCTACGAAGACTTAGGTTCAGAGGCTATTAGAAGATTAGAAGTAAAAGATTTACCTGTCGTAGTAGCCATTGATAGCTACGGAAATAATCTGTATGAATTGGGGCCAACTGCTTATCTTGAAAACAGCCGAAGCTGAAAGCCGAATGCTGAAAGCGGAAACCCTTTAGTTAGGCTCGTGGTATGTTGGGAATTTTATCAGTTTGACGGGGTGTGCGCAAAGCGCACATAGGTCATCTGAGCGAAGGGAAGAATCTAATACAAAAGCCACCCAAAGGTGGCTAAAAATTCCGCATTCCGCTTTCAGTTGTCTTTAAAGATTCCATATGTAGAGATGGTATCAAGTATAAAGAGAATGCCATTTCCTGGGTTTTCTAGTTTGATCTCATTTTTTATGGATTCGACGATAGCTTCTGTCTTATCTTTTTCGGATAATATTAATACAATTTCTTTTTCAGGTTCGACAGTCATTGCAAATAAAGTGCTTTTTTCGTGTACGCCAGAACCTCTTGCGTTGATAATAGTGCCCCCTTGTGATCCCGCTTTCTCTGCTGCATCTATGACGGATTCTGCATTGCCTCGATCTACAATAGTAAAAATAGCCTTATACATAATATCATCAGAACCTCTGCTTTCTTTAATTTTATCAACATGGCAACTCCTTGAACCTACAATGTCTTCTAAAGGAGAACAAAAAGCGATACCATGATTAGGTTTGCAAAATTTAAATTTTTTATTTATAGCATCCAGTACATTTTCAGCCACATGTTCTTCGGCGAGAAAAAGCACAATTTCTTTTCGGATATCTGTAAGATCAAACCATTCCAATAAGTGATTTTTTGCAGAGCCTTTTCCTAAAAAAATAGTACCACCAGAAACACTTAGATCTTTAGCCAACTTTAATACTTTGCTGCCTAATCCGTAATCTATGATTACGCAACATAAATTGTATTTACTAGAAATCACTATCCGTCCACATCCTTCTTTACTGATTTTATTTTATAAATTAACCCTAATATTTGTAATGCAATGAGAGGAGTCATTGCAACCATTGCAATAACACCAAAACCATCTACTAGAACATTAGCTCCATCAATTGCCTCTGCAGCACCTTGAGCAAAGGCTAAGACAAAGGTAGCAGTCATAGGACCAGAAGCTACTCCCCCTGAGTCAAAGGCAATACCTACGAATAAACTAGGTACTTTATAAGATAAAAATATGGATATAAGGTATCCAGGCAGTAAAAAGTGCCATAATTGTAGGCCTGGCACCACAATTCTCACCATGGATAGAGATACGGCAAATGCTACACCAATAGATAATGTAAATAGTATAACTTTTCTCTTAATAGAACCACTAGTAACATCTTCTATTTGTTCCGTAAGAACGTGTACAGCTGGCTCAGCTAAGATGACTACTAAACCTAGAATAAATCCAATTGCAATTACAATTAGGTCGTTGTCAAGAGATGCAATAGAATGACCTACTACTTTACCAACTTCCATAAAGCCTGCATTTACGCCTGTTTGGAATAATATTAGTCCAATATAGGTATAAGCAAAACCTTTTACTATTTTTCCAAACTTCTTCTTAGATAATCTAAAAGAGATTGCATTGAATATAAGGAATATAATCACTAATGGAAGTAGGGCGATAAACATCTCCTTCACCATATGTGGGATTTGCTCTAAAAAGGGTCGAAAGATAGAACTGTTTATTTCCTTCGCTACTATGGTGCTGGCTTCAATGGTAGAATCCTTTGATTTTGCAAAAAAACGAAAAATCATAACGGACAAGATTGCTCCAGTAGAAGTGACTCCAACTAATCCAAAGCTATCATCTTCTGAGTTCTTACCAGCTTTTAAGGAAGAAACCCCTAAGCCTAATGCTAACATAAAGGGCACTGTTAGAGCACCGGTAGTTGCTCCAGAAGCGTCAAAAGATATGGCAAGGAATTCAGGTGAGGTAAATAAAGTTAAGATAAAGATGACTCCATAAATAATTGTCAGCAATCTATTTAATTTGAGATTTCTAATAATTCGAAATAATCCTGTTGAAAGCAATAGAGCAACACCAATGGATACAATCATAACTATATTTATTTTTGAGGTTGCGCCTCCAGTTGCATCCTGAACTTGACCTGCTAATATATGTAAGTCTGGTTCTGCCACGGAAATAATAAACCCTAGCAAAATCCCTGAAAAAATGACGATAGCAGTCTTATTGGTTTTAGTTACTGTGGAACCAAGAAGAGAACCCAATGGGGAAATCCCGATATCCGTACCAACTAAAAAAATAGACATACCAATGATGATAAGCAAAGCACCTAATAAAAATCGATACATTAATATGTGATCAATGGGTGTAATAGTAAAATTTAAAATAACAACTAATATAGTGACAGGTAAAACAGTAAAAGAAACTTCCTTAAACTTTTCGTATAAAATATTAATAGACATCACTTCCTTTTTTCTAGCTGAAGGCTGAAAATTGAATGCGGAAAGGGAAACATACCCTCACAAGGCGCATAACTGGGACTGCCTAATAGTCACTAAAGATAGTCAAAAATTTCAACAGTCCGCTGTTAGCTTTCAGCTAATTCATGTTTTTTGATTTTTCTACACAAGCAATTACAGCCTCAATGACCGCAGAGCGAAAGCCGCTTTTTTCTAGGCTGGCTACGGCTTCGATGGTTGTACCTCCTGGGGAACTGACTGCATCTTTTAATGCTCCTGGGTGTGTACCAGTTTCTAATATCATCTTAGCAGCTCCAAGGACAGCTTGAGCAGCAAAGGTATAAGCTTGTTTTCTAGGCATACCATGTAGTACTGCACCATCGGCGAGTGCTTCGATAAACATATAGGTATAAGCTGGTGAAGAACCACTTACTCCAGTTACAGCATCCATCAATCTTTCTTCTACAAACTCTATCTTTCCAAAGCATTCAAACATAGACTGTATAAATCTTTTATCTTCATCTGTAACAAGAGTATTTACACTGATAGCAGTCATCCCTTCATTGACAAGAGCAGGAGTGTTAGGCATAGCTCTTACTAGTTTTATTTTGCGATTAAATCGTTTTTCATTGTCCTCGATTTTTTGTCCAGCAGCGATCATAACTACTATTGCTTCTTCTTTTATAAAATCTTTGATTTGATCAATGACTTTCCCATATAGATGGGGTTTTACTGATAGAACGACTACATCACATTCCTTAGCAATTTTTAAATTGTCGTCTGTAGTACAAATGCAAAAATCATCCCTAATTTGATTCAATTTCCCAGAGGAAGAGTTAGAAGCATAAATAGTAGATGGTTCAATAAATTTTGAGTGTACGATTCCGCTAATCATAGCTCTAGCCATATTACCACAGCCTATAAAGCCAATTTTTTTATTCATGTGCAAGATCCTTTCATTGTGTTTTATATATTAGATTGAAGAGTGATATTTAATGATACGAAAGATAGAAGATAGAGAAAGCAAATAAGATAAATACCATATATTTATTTTAGCATACAATCTACAGATTGTGTATCATGAAACAATAAACAACAAAAAAACCACAATGAATTGTGGTTTTTTTGTTGTGGTATTATATCAAATAGGAAAAGTATGGTTTTGACACTAGCTCCTACGCCAGTCATCCTGAGCAAGGCGAAGGATCTTGACCCTAAAGGAATACCCAGATGCTAGTGACTAATTGAATGACTAGCGACTAAAGCGCTTTAACTATTCTGCTGCACCTAAATGAGAAAGGTCTTTTTTTATAGAAATACCTAATTCTCTTGCGACTCCTTCGCCGTAAGCTGAATCTGCCTTGTAACAGTTTTCTATATGTCTAATTTTAATGTGCTTTTCGCTATCGCCCATATTTCTTGCTGTGTTTTCAAATAAAACTTGTTGTTGCTCTGGGCTCATTAATCTAAATAATTTACCAGGTTGTGTGTAGTAGTCATCGTCATCTTCTCTAAAATTCCATCGATCTGCATCACCGTATAATTTAAGTAAAGGCTCTTTGTATTCTGGTTGTTCCTGCCATTGCCCATAAGTGTTTGGCTCGTAATGTAATTTGCCACCCTGATTGTCATCTACTCTCATTTGCCCATCCCTATGGTAACTGTTTACGTATTTTGCACCTCTAGGTGAATTTACAGGTATTTGATGGTGATTTACACCAAGTCGATATCTTTGTGCATCTCCATAGGAGAATAGTCGACCTTGCAACATTCTGTCAGGTGAGAAACTAATGCCTGGCACAACATTTGCAGGGTTAAAAGCAGCTTGTTCTACGTCTCTAAAGTAGTTATCTGGATTCTTATTTAATTCCATAAATCCTACTTCAATTAGAGGGAAGTCGCCTTTATACCATACCTTTGTTAAATCAAATGGATTATAAGGCATGTTATTTGCTTGTTCTTCTGTCATTACTTGTATTTTCATGGTCCAGCGAGGGAAGTTACCCTTTTCTATGTTCTCAAATAAGTCCTTTTGATGACTTTCTCGGTCTTTTCCGACAATTTCTGCAGCTTCTTCATCGGATAAGTTCTTTATGCCTTGCTCACATATCATATGAAATTTAACCCATACTCTTTCGTTGTCAGCATTAATCATGCTATATGTATGACTTCCAAATCCGTGCATATGTCGGTAAGAATATGGAATTCCTCGATCACTCATAGTGATAGTAACCTGATGAAGAGCTTCAGGAAGGGATGACCAAAAGTCCCAATTGTTGTTAGCACTTCGCATATTTGTGCGAGGGTCTCTTTTAACAGCGTGATTTAAGTCAGGAAATTTTAAAGGATCTCTAAAGAAAAAAACTGGGGTATTGTTGCCGACTAAGTCCCAATTTCCTTCTTCTGTATAAAATTTCATTGCAAAGCCGCGAATGTCTCGCTCTGCATCAGCAGCGCCTCTTTCTCCTGCAACAGTAGAGAAACGCACAAACATCTCTGTTTGTTTTCCTACTTCTGAGAAAATACTTGCTCTAGTATAGTTAGTAATATCATTTGTAACTGTAAAAGTACCAAAAGCACCAGAGCCCTTTGCATGCATTCTCCTCTCGGGGATTACTTCTCGGTCAAAATGAGCTAATTTTTCTAGAAACCACACATCTTGTAAAAACATAGGACCTCTAGGACCAGCAGTCATAACATCTTGATTATCTGCGACGGGAGCGCCTGCTACGGTAGTGAGTTTTTTCTTATCTTCCATATTTTTATTATCCAAATTATAATCCTCCTTCAAAAAAGTGAACTTACATCTTATTTACACCTAATACCTAAAATGTAAACATGAATCTGTTGTTTTTTTATATTTCTTTTATGAAAATACCATACTAAGATTGGAATACTCGAGACAAAGCTATTGTAAAATGAATTTTTTTATTGTAGGATTGATTTTGTGTCTAAAATATAGAAAAATATAAGTGAAATAAAATCAATTACAAATCTAGAAAGGGGAATATTGTGGAAACTCTACAAAAAAAATACGGACTTTGGACGGCTACTTCTATGGTTGTTGGAGTAGTAATTGGTTCAGGCGTCTTTTTTAAAGCCGATGATGTATTAAAAATGACAAATGGAAATATTTATATAGCTTTAGTTGCATGGATACTAGGAGCTATGGCCATGGTTTTTGGAGCTTTAGTTGTTTCAGAATTTGCTCAGAGAATAGAAAAAGCCAATGGAATCGTAGATTATTACGAGAGGGCATATGGAAAGCGAATGGGTTATTTAATGGGCTGGTTTAATGGTATTTTATATTACTCGCCTTTATCTGCTATTTTAGCATGGATTTCAGCCACGTACACATTAGTTCTATTTAATGTACCACAAGGAGACAATTCAAATGCCACTTGGGTCATAGCATTTATTTATATAGCAATAATTTACATTATGAATTATTTTGCACCGGTTTTAGCTGGGAAACTTCAAGTGACTACTACTGTAATAAAATTAATTCCTCTTGGTTTAATCGCTATAGTGGGAACCATATTTGGATTAAGAAATGGAGTTTTATTAGAAGGTTTCATAGGAGGTGCTGAAGAAGCTAGTAATCATATGGGTTCCTTATCTTCTGCTGTTGTATCTACAGCTTTTGCTTTTGATGGATGGATTTCAGCAGTTACAATTAACAATGAAATAAAAGATGCTAAGAAAAATTTACCTAGAGCTCTTGTTATAGGGGCAATCATTGTTTTAATAGTATATGTCAGCTATTTTTTAGGTATTGTTGGAGTGCTTGGGGCATCTACTATTATTGACTTAGGCGACAATGCAGTAAATGTGGCTTCAAAGGCATTATTTGGTGGTCCTGCAGGCGTATTATTATCTTTATTTGTGGTCATATCTTGTTTAGGTACATTGAACGGCTTGATCATAGCTTGTATTCGTATGCCTTTTTCTCTTGCTATAAGGGGACAAGGTCCTATGCCTAAATTGCTTTCAAAGGTAAATAAAAGAACGCAAATGCCGACTTATTCAGTAATTTATTCTTTTGCTTTGTCTTGTATCTATTTATTTATTTGGTACGGTAGCCTCAATAATCTATTTGGAAGGTATATTGCCATTGATGAAATACCTATTGTTCTCATATATGGTTTTTATATTTTATTGCATATTTGGTATATGATTCATTTTAGAGATTTAAAACCTATTAGAAGATATATTATTCCTATATTAGCTATATTTGGTTCTAGTATCATTGTCTATGGAGGAATTACAAATCCCAGCATAGGTTTTTATCTTATAATATCCATAACCATTATTTTGTTTGGATTGCTATTTTATGGGGAACAAAATGTATAAATAATTGACTTCAATATTGCGCACACTATGCAATAGATTAAGTCAAAAATGACAAAGTTTAAATTATTTTACAGAGGTGATTACAAATGAAAAAGTTTTTAGTTTTATTTTTAGCAGGTTTATTAGTTATTACATTTATTGGATGTGGTGCTGAGAAAGAAGAACCAGCTACTGAACCAGATACAAATCAAGAACAACCTAAGGAGGAGCCTACAGAAGAGACAGCATTAGATGGGGTTACTACACCAGAAAGTGCAGCGGATGGTACTTACACAGCAGAAGGTAAAGCTGATGATTATGGTTGGACTCCATTTGTTACTTTAGAAATTGCTGGTGGTAAAATTACAACTGTAGACTTTGACTACAAAAATGGGGATGCATTAAAATCAGAGGATGAGGAATACAACACAAGCATGGAATCTGCAGTAGGAACAAAACCAGAAACATACTTACCAGAATATGAAGCAGCTTTAGTAGAATCCCAAGATGTTACAGAAGTAGACAGCATTTCAGGAGCAACCCAATCTTACAGTGAGTTTGTTAAATTAGCACAAGAAGCATTAGGAAAAGCAGTAGAAAAATAAAATAAATTATAAGAAAAAGCCAAGTGGATGAGTTCCTTGGCTTTTTCCATTATTTTTATTAAAAAAATGCTAAAAAAGTTGATAAAACTTAAGAATTGGTATATACTAATCTTACCTTGCATTATTAGTAAAAGAATTATATTAATGAATTTAGAATAACAGCTTTTTAGATTTGGCATTGAATACACATTTTGTTCTAATGAATTTGTTTTTTTACAAGTGATAAAAGGGATTATAATTTTCGGAGGTATTAACATGAACGGAACAGTAAAATGGTTCAACGGAGACAAAGGATTTGGTTTTATCACTTCAGAAGAAGGAAATGATGTGTTTGTACATTATTCACAAATTCAAAAAGATGGTTACAAAACTTTAGCTGAAGGCGAAAGAGTTTCTTTCGACGTAGTTGAAGGCGCTAAAGGCCCACAAGCAGAAAACGTAGTAAGCCTATAATTTTGAAGCCGAAACCTGTAGAGAAATCTACAGGTTTTTTTGCGTGAACTAATGAGGAAAGTAGAAAACGGAAATTAAGCTACCCAAGGGAAGTTACCTAAGGGTGGCTTTTTTATTCAGTAGGATACTCCTGCTTTAGATTCTAGCTCCTGCCAGTCATTCTGAGCGCAAACGAAGGACCTTACTTTTTCTCACCTAAAGGCGAGTAATTTTTCTGCTTTCCACCTTCCGCTTTCCGCTATATATTTTCTAGATAAATCCTACTAAATCGTGTATATTAATAAGATAAGTTACTGAAATTAGAACAAGTGAGGCGAAATGATGGAAGTGAATATAAAAGGATTAGAACTATCTACTCAAATTATGATTGAGGAATCTTTAAGGCGAGGTATTCATGTTGAAATTATAGATCAAAAAGAAAATCTCATTCGATTAGAAAAAGAAGGAAAAGTAGAATATATTCAACAGGCGACGAAGACTTCTGCAGACAGCTATATTGTTGTACTACTTATGGAGAATAAACAGGTCACAAAATTGCTCCTTAAAGAACAAAAGATGAATGTACCCCATGGTGTAGTGATTCATTCTCAAGAAGAGGCTGTACAGGCATATAATGAGTTTGAAGGGCTAGAGATTGTAGTAAAGCCAAATTCCACAAACTTTGGACAAGGAGTAGTCATACTAGATGAAAATCGAAAGGTAGAAGATTTTAAAAAAGCTGTAGATTATGCTCTTGCATTAGATAGTACAGTTTTAATTGAAGAATTTTTTAAAGGTAAGGAATATCGATTTTTAGTTATTGGAGATGAATTAGCGGCAGTAGTCCACCGGGTGCCTGCAAATGTAGTCGGCGATGGAAAACACACGATTGAAGAATTAGTAGAAATAAAAAATCGAAACCCTCTTAGAGGCAAAGGATATGTGACACCTTTAGAAAAAATTCAACTAGGAGTAGTAGAAGAGGATTTTTTACTCAAACAAAATTTAACGGAAAAATCTATTTTAGATAAAGATGTGACTGTTTATTTGAGAGAAAACTCAAATGTCAGTACTGGTGGAGATACTATAGATTATACAGACGAAATGCACCCAGGCTATAAAGAGATTGCTATAAAAGCTGCAAAAGCTCTAAATGCTAAGATATGTGGCATCGATATTATTCTTAAAGATTGTAAAGAAGCACCCACAGAAGATAATTACTGTATTATTGAACTAAACTTCAATCCAGCTCTTCACATGCATGATTTTCCATTTGAAGGAAAGAATAGACGTGTCGAGGAGAAGGTTTTGGATTTGTTGGGATTTTAGAAAAACAGGTGGTCTGTCGTAGGTTGCGGGCTTGTAACTCCTTACAGTCGCTACAAACCTCGCCAACCTTGACAGGGGTAATACCGTTTGATTTCTCTTTCCCTCTGGTCAAGATAAATCAGGTATTACTCTCAGGTGGTAAGGTGGTCAACAAAAGCTCAAAAGCTGAAGGCTGAAGGCGGAAAAAACGATACTCGCCTTTAGGCGAGGTAATATAGCTTCTAGCTTCTCAAAGTGTAGGGAATGACGCCCTTGTCATTGTGGATTACGGTCACCATTGGTGACCAAAATTTCCACTTTCCGCTGTTAAAAACTGTTTTGGAAGAGATAATACATGGTATAAATACCCTATGAGCATTAGAGGCTCGTGTTGAAAATACGAAAAAAGGAGGAAACGAAATGTGGAAAGAATTTAAAGAATTTGCTGTAAAGGGAAATATGATTGATTTAGCTGTGGGTGTCGTTGTTGGTGGTGCCTTTGGAAAAATAGTAACATCGTTAGTTACTGATATCATTACGCCCTTAGTGGGATTATTATTAGGAAATGTTGATTTATCTAATTTGTTTTTAACCTTAGGACCAGGAAACTTCAAAACTATGAAACAAGCCAAAGATGCAGGTGTGGCTACTTTAAATTATGGACTATTTTTAAATAATGTTATTGATTTCTTAATTATTGCCTTTTCCATCTTTATCGTTATAAAACAGCTTAATCGATTTAAACGAAAAGAAGTTGAAGAAGAAGTCGCTGTCACTACAAAGGCCTGTGATTACTGTTATAGTGAGATACATATAGATGCGAAGCGATGTCCTCATTGTACATCCGAGTTGAATTAACAATAGTTAAACGATTGTTGAACGGTCGTTAAACCATAGTTAAACAATTGTTCAACTACTGTTCGACTATTGTTCAACGATTGCTCCACTATTGTTCCAAATAATAAAATATTCACCTATGAATGTGGACATACTAATATCAAATGATTTAAAGGAGATGTTAGTATGACGAAAGATAGCCAACCAGATAAAAAAAAGGTAAGAAAAGAAAAGGCAAATGGGCAAACTCCAATTACTCAAGAAGCTCAAAATCACAATCCAAATGCTAAAAAACAATCTATCGAAAATAATGATGTATAATGTCCTAAGTTAAAGCTCAGGACGGAAGTTGGAAGTTGGAATCTGGGTCAAGCTTCTAGGGTCTTAAGATCCTTCGCTTCGCTCAGGATGACAGGTATATGCGCACCAGACTCCAGTATATGTACACCGAACTCCAGTGTATGTACACCGAACTCCAGTGTATGTACACCGAACTCCAGTGTATGTGCACCGAACCTCAGAGTATGTCATCCTGAGGAGCTTGCGACGAAGGATCTTACATTTTCTCGCCTATAGGCGAGGCTTGTTTTTCTTCCACCTTCCACTTAAAATGAGGTTTTTTAATGAATATCCTATTGCCAAAAGAAATTACATATGCACTAGAAACAATCCAGCAGGCAGGCTTTGAGGCCTTTATCGTTGGTGGATGTGTTCGTGATATTTTTATTGGGAGAGAAGTTCACGATTTTGATATTACTACTAATGCATTACCCTCACAAATTCTTCAATTATTTTCTTCTTTTACAGTGCTTGAAACAGGTATAAAACATGGTACCCTTACTGTAGTCATCAATCATATGCCAATAGAAATTACGACTTATCGAATTGATGGCACCTATACAGATCATCGTCGTCCAGATGGAGTCCTTTTTACAAAGAGCTTAATGGAAGACTTAAAGCGAAGAGACTTTACTATGAATGCCCTAGCTTATAACCCCAAAACAGGTATAATCGATTATTTCAATGGTAAGGAAGATATATATAATAAAATCATTCGGACTGTAGGGAGTCCAGATGAGAGATTTACAGAAGATGGACTCAGGATCATGAGGGCATTACGTTTTTCTGCTGTATTAGGGTTTCAAATTGAGGAGGATACGAAAAAGAGCATACATACTTATAAAGATAAACTGAAATACATTTCAATAGAGCGGATTACTTCAGAGTTTTCTAAGATGATTTGTGGTCAATATGTAGAAGAAGTTCTTCTAGAATTCTGGGATATAATAGACGTAATCATCCCTGAATTATCGATACAATCAAAGGATGATCCTGCATACAAACTTTCCGTAAAAACTCTTGTTAATACACCACCTATCTTGTATCTACGAATGGCAACTCTACTTCACAGTATAAGTAAGCAAGCGATATTGTCTTATGAAAAAGAGGAAAATATAGATAATAATCATTCTTCAGAAAAAAGTGCCTTTATAGTAAAGAAAATACTTCAAGATATGCGCTTTGATAAGGAAACCACTAATAGAGTCTATACTCTAATTTTCTATTATGATTTAGATTTAATTGAAGATAAACCCTATATAAAAAAGTGGATGAATAAACTAACACCTAAAGTCCTAAAAGAACTATTACAACTAAGAAGGGCAAAGTCCCTCTCTCAAAATTCTAAAGATGATAAGGAATTAGGTAAAATTAGTACAATTAACTATTTGATAGATGAGATTATTGCGAGTAAAAGCTGTTATTCTATAAAAGGCTTAGCAATTAATGGACAAGATCTAATAAAAGCAGGAATCCCACAAGGTAAATTAATAGGTGAAATACTACAGAAGATTTTGGAAGAGGTTATTGAGGAAAAAGTGGATAATAACAAGAAAGACTTGCTTCATTTAGCGAAGCATATGTATGGAGAAGGTGGTCAGCAAATATGCGACTTACATCGTAGTGAACAATGAATAATGAGCAATATAAGGATTTCGTGAGTCGCATATTTGTGATGTTCCGTGTTCAATGTTCATTTTTCATTGTTCATTGAAGGTTTTGTATTCGGTTCTAAGTGATCGCTCATTATGTAGTTTATACGCTATAGTTCGTTTGTAGGGATCCTTCGCTTCGCTCCAGGATGACAATAGCAGGAGCTTGGGTCTTTATCTCGCCCGAAGGCGAGTAATGATTTTGCTGACCACCTGACCACCTGACCACCTAGACCACCTTATTTCAACTTCAACTTCGCCAACGCATCCGCTAAAGCCGTATTAACCTCAGGCTGATCTTGATTATTCTTCTTTAGATATTTTTGTGCTTCTTTCTTTGTAATAGTCTTCTTCTCTGAATTCTTGCGCTTGTTAAAGGAACTTAATTTTTCCCTGTAGCCACATTTACAAGTAAAAATCTGTCCTTCCCCTTGACCTTGTAGTATCAATCTCTTTTGACACTGAGGGCATCTTGCATTTGTAGTCTTGCTTACTCGTTTGCGAGTTCCGCATTCCCGATCAATACACACTAGGATTGTGCCAAATTTATCTTTTTGTTCTAACATGTGTTTTCCACAGTTAGGACACTTTTCACCAGTAATATTGTCGTGGACAAACTTACCAGTATCTGTTTTAATTTCCTGTATCATGTCTTTAGTATAAACTTTTATGTCCTCTATAAATTTCTTCTTTGCCAATTTTCCGTTTTTTATAGCATCTAATTTAAGTTCCCAAGTACCCGTTAGGTCTGGAGATTTTAAATCTTCCGGTGCCAAATCTAAGAGCTGGCGCCCTTTACTAGTGGTAATAATATCTTTTCCCTTTTTTTCTACGTAGAATTTATGAAAGATCTTCTCAATAATATCCGCCCGAGTAGCTACTGTACCAAGGCCTCCTGTCTCGCCTAATACCTTTGCAATTTTGCTGTTTTTTTGGTCCATGTACTTTGCAGGGTTTTCCATGGCAGATAGAAGTGTTGCCTCGTTAAAAAGGGGAGGAGGTGATGTCTGACCTTGTACTTTATGGATACTCTTAATGTCAATAAAAGAATTTTCTTCTAGAGGGCGTAAAGATACCTCTTTGTTTTCTTGTAGATTCTGATCTTTAGAGTACACCTCTTTCCAACCTAATTGAATAGGATGATTTCCTGTAGCTACAAAGATTTCACTACATACTTCAAGTTCAATGCGAAGCTGTTCGTATTTGTAAGGAGGAAATAATACAGAGAGAAAGCGCTTTACAACCAAATCAAATATCTTTCTTTCAGCATCAGAAAGGCTTGACAATATTACCTTTTCTTCCGTAGGGATAATGGCGTGGTGATCGCTTACTTTGCTATTGTCTACAAAGTGTTTGCTTCCTTTAATTGGCATGTGGATCTGTCTTATAAAGGAGGAATAAGATTGTACTCTTACGGCGTCTAGACGCTCCGACAATGTAGAGACCATATCTGTAGTCAAATATCTAGAATCTGTTCTAGGGTAGGTTAGTACCTTGTGATTTTCATATAGTCGCTGGGCGATAGATAGGGTTTCCTTAGCAGAAAAATCAAATAATCTATTGGCATCTCTTTGTAATTCCGTTAGATCATAGAGGAGAGGTGAATAAGAAGATTTCTCCTTTGTATCTACTTTTATCACTTTTGCCTGAACTTGACCTTGAAATTTCCCTAGGAGATTTTGAAGTTTATTCTCGTCAAAGATTCGACTTTCATTTGTCTTTTGGTTTTTCCATAAAAAAGAGTTGCTGTTTGCGCTAAGCTCAACTTCCCAGTAATTCTTAGGAACAAAATCCTTTATTTCCTTTTCTCGTGTGGCGATTAAATTAAGGGTTGGAGTCTGTACCCGGCCACAGGAAAGTTGTGCGTTATATTTACACGTTAAGGCCCTTGTAGCATTTATTCCTACAATCCAATCTGCTTCTGCTCTAGCTAAGGCAGAATAATATAAATTGTCGTAATTTCTACCATCCTTTAAGTGATTAAATCCATCTTTTATGGCCTTATCTGTAACAGAGGAGATCCACAAACGTTTCATAGGCTTTTGGCAGTGTGCTTTTTCAGTAATCCACCTAGCCACCAGTTCTCCTTCTCGACCAGCATCTGTGGCTATAATGATTTCTGTAACATCCTTTCGGTTTAGTTGCTTTTTAACAGCGTGAAATTGTTTGTTGGATTTTTTTATGACGTCTAATTTAAACGGAGAAGGCATCATAGGCAAGTCTTCTATATTCCATGATTTATATTTTTCATCATATCTTTCAGGAGATGCTAATTCTACCAGATGTCCTAAGGCCCAAGTCACGATGTACTCATTTCCTTCTATAAATCCTTCACCCTTTTTATTGCATTTTAGTACTCTTGCGATATCACGACCTACAGAAGGTTTTTCTGCTAATACTAATTTTTTACTCATTGTAGTTTCCTTTCGACTTCATTCTATAGCTTAGTATACCACAATTAGATTGTTAATTATTGATGTCCTTCTGCGCTAATTGCAATTTTATCTTGATCTGAAGCAAGGAAAATGCGATTAATGGAATGATTACGAAATTTACAAGGGTAATATATTGTAAAGCATTTAATAGCCTAAAGAAGAGCAAGGAATCTCTACCAGCAAAATGAGTACAGACAAATACAAGAGCAGAAAGAATGTAAATAACATATTTTCTTTGTTTTTGTGTTATACCGTATGTCTTAAGAATGAGTAAAATTCCGTAAAAAGTGATACAGTATTTTAGAATCCAGCCCCCTACAGTTTGAAGCATAACGTATAGCTCTCCAAAGTCAAAAAATTGATAAAAGCTCACTAGTTGGGTCTGCAGTAATTTAGGATAATTCATGGTAATTGCTCGTTCTGGAGTAAAGGTCATGAGTATGCCCATTGACGCAACGATTTCCATCTGAATGAGATAGATGAGAGCGCTCACTACGGCTATAGTCATTTTGTTTCTCTTATCTTGTATATAGCTTAAATAAGGAAATACGATAGAAAGGTGCCCATATAATCCTAATGTCTCTAATATGCAGATGAGAAAGCCTTTTGTAATGCCGTTTTCAAAAATAGGAAATAAAAGCT
The DNA here is from genome assembly GCF_003317055.1 of Alkalibaculum bacchi. Classification (NCBI taxonomy): domain Bacteria; kingdom Bacillati; phylum Bacillota; class Clostridia; order Eubacteriales; family Eubacteriaceae; genus Alkalibaculum; species Alkalibaculum bacchi. The sequence continues at coordinate 38,742 of NZ_QNRX01000006.1, read as the reverse complement.
CTACTTTCTTATCTGCGGTAGTCAAGGCACCTAAATTAATTCCTGCAATTGAGATGAGGATAATTCCCACGATAGAAATGGTTATTATAGCGGATATTTTTTTATTTACTACGTACATGGCTGGCAGGACAAAAAATACCCCGTAATACCATTTAGGTGTTTCAATGCTCATATGATTGTGCATAGCATCTGCTTCTACGCCAGCGCTTTCGATTAAAATTAAAAACGACGTCAGTATAAATAATCCTATGAAAACATTTCCTAGGGTTTCGCCAAATGCTATTCGATATATTTTGACTATATTTTTTTCTTCAGAGGATTTCCAAATTTTCATAAAGTATAGCCCAATTATTAAGATAAGTATTGAAGAGACGATGACCGCTACCCAGGTGTCCCTCCAACCATCTACTAAGAATATCCTAGGATAGGTTTTTAAAGAAATAATGCTGACAGACCATATGAGAAACATCAAGTGATAAGGATTAAATCGATCCATAATTGATACCTCTTATTTAATATTGAGCTACTTATTGTGTAATTAAAATGCATCAGCTGTGCCCTAAGGAGATTATTGCCATGGTAAGCTTGAATCATACTACTATTTTTCGTTTTATCGAATAAAAAAAGAATATCTTCAAAAACTAAAAAGTGTATGGAATGAGGTGATTAGATGGATTTGAGTTTAGAAGTATTGCAACAGAAACTGAACAATAGTTCAGATGTAATCTACCGCAAGATTTATTGTCAAGACGAGTTGATTACGATAGTGGGAATAGAAAATATGATAGATGGCACAAAACTCAGTCAGTACATTATCGAGCCCTTGTTAAATTATAATAAACCAATCTCTGATGTAGAAACCTTGTGCAGGGAATCTATACTCGCTAACCCAGCGTCGGAAGTAAGTTCTATAGAAGAAGCTTTTGAGCACCTCTCTAGTGGGTGTGTACTCTTGTTTTTTACTTCTTATACGGAGGTCATCCATTGCAATGTAGCTGGTTTTGCCAAAAGATCAATAGATATTCCTACATCAGAGGCTACTGTAAAAGGGCCTCGAGAAGGCTTTTCAGAAGATATTCAAGATAATCTCTCCCTTATTCGCCGAAGATTAAAGACATCAGACATAAAGGCAGAAAAATTTAAATTGGGAAAGAAGTCTCTAACATCCTGCTATATGCTTTATATAGAAGGAACTGCACCAGCGGAAGTGGTAAAATACGTGCGAGAAAAGATTGAAGACGTTGCCATTAGTAGAGATTATATCTTTTACTCTAATAATATAGAGGAATCTCTCAAGGCGAAGGGTACGGCATTTGATACAGTAGGCTATTCTGAGAAGCCAGACATCTGCGCACAAAAGATCAGCGAAGGTCGGATCATCATGCTAGTAGATGGAAGTTCTAATGCAGCTATCGTTCCTTATTTTTTTAACGATTCTTTTCAGGTTACAGATGATTATACTATGAATAAATATATGGCAAATACTGCTAGATTCCTGCGATTTATCTCCTTTTGGGCAGCTACATTAGCACCAGGAATTTATATTGCTTTGGTCACCCATCATTTTCGATTAATACCAACGATCCTCTTGTTTAAACTGGCAATGTACCGCGCTGTAGTGCCTGTACCCACCATTATAGAGCTCATAATTATGATAGGATTTTTTCAGATCCTTCGAGAAGCTGCTGTGCGATTACCTCAACCTATGGGTTCTACTTTAAGTATTATCGGTGCCTTAATATTAGGAGATGCGGCAGTGGCGTCGGGCTTAGCCTCCCAAATTACCGTTGTAGTTGTAGGAATTACATCTATATGCTCTTATCTTGTGCCGAAGCTGTATATTGCAATTTTTTACTGGAATACGCTCATAGTAATTTTATCCGCCCTCTTAGGATTGCCAGGTTTCTATACAGGCTTTGTCATGCTCATTGCCCATATGGCAGATTTAAATACAGTTGGATACCCTTATGCTAATCCAATAGCAACTAGGAGCGTGCTTAAGTACCAAGATCTTATTTATAGGGGGACTTTAAATGAAATAGGGAATCCCATATTTCTTGATAAGGGGAGTGAGAACGAATGAAGAAAAGGTTATTATATATTATGCTCACCTTTTCTCTTGTTTTCAGTGGATGCTATGGCTATAAAGACATGAATAAGGTAAATTTTGTCGCCTCAGGATTAATTGACGAAGATGAATCGGGTAATGTAATCCTTTATAGTGAGGTGTTTTCTGGGGATAGAGGGGCTACTACCCAAGGAGCTACAAGCAAGCGAATAGTCCTTGAAGGAAGAGGAGCTACTATAAATCAAGCGTTCTATACTATGCAAAGGTCGTCCACTTATCCCATGGCCTACGATGTAATGAAGGCCCTTATATTTACAGAGAGACTAGCGAAGCATGGTCTTACAGATCATTTAGATACGATACTTCGAAATCAAAGGCCTACAATAAAAATATTTGCCTTTATATTAGAAGGAGATCCTGTAGAATTTTTAAGTACTCGTCTTCAAGATGAAGAGTTTATCGGGATATTTTTAGAAGATATGATGGTCATGCAGAAGGATCAGCAAGAGATTTTGCCCATACGCCTCAATGAGTTTTATAATGAGAGGATACAATCTGGAAGAATAAGCCTCATTCCTACCGTTGCACTATGTCAGGAACCAGAAGAAAAGAGAATTACTACGACAGGAGCAGCTATACTAAAGGAGGATAAAATGGTGGGAAAATTAGATACTAAAGAGCTAGCAGTTTACCAGTCCATGATCAATAATATTAAAGAAAGCAATCTCACCATAGAAAATCCAGAAGATCGCGGTCATTTGATCTCACTTCTAATTTTAAAAAATAAGGCAAAACAAGATATTGAGTACGATGGAGAAAAGGTCATCTTAAAAATGCAGATAGACTTGCTCACATCTATTATGGGGATAGAAGGTAATACTAAAATAATGGATAAGGAAAAAGAAATTGTTGAGGCAGCGTCTAAGGAAGTGGAAAAGAGAGGAAAGGAGTTGTTTTATAAGTTCCAAGAACAAAATATTGACCTCTTTCACATAGGGACGGATCTTAGTCGAAAATACCCAAATGTTCATGTGCCAAATATTTTAGAAAATGCAGAAATTGAATTAGATGTGCGAGTCAAAATAGAATCTAGTCAGAATATTACAGATTTTCAGCGATAATTCATAAAATAGTGAAATACAGCGAATGGCTTTTCTCTTGCATAAAAAATACCCCTATAGTATTATTATACTAATCAGTTTATACATGAGGGCAAGCTCCTGCTTTAAGTCTTAAAGTAGGAGCCTTACTCTATAGTAATGAGTGAAAAATTAAGGATTGGTAGGTGTTAAATATGAGTACATATGAAGCGGCAAGTAAAGCCAAAAGGGCATCAATAGATTTAGCAGCATGTGATACGGATTGCAAAGATAAAGCTTTGCTTGAAATAGCAAGTGAACTCAAAAGCAGGATGAAAGATGTTTTACAGGCAAATGCAGAGGATCTGGAAAGAAGTGAAAAAGAGAACTTGCCTGCACCACTTCTAAAGAGGTTAAAATTTGATGAAAGCAAGATTATGGACGTTATTGCTGGTATTGAAAGTTTGAGAAAACTGCCAGAGCCTGTTGGAAAGACTCTTGCGTCTACTGCCTTAGATACGGATTTAGAATTATATAAAGTTAGTTGCCCTATTGGGGTTATTGGGGTTATTTTTGAATCAAGACCAGATGCGTTAGTTCAAATTTCTACTCTTTGTTTAAAAAGTGGAAATGCGGTTATCTTAAAGGGGGGGAGCGAAGCCCACAATACGAACCGAATTTTATGGGAAATCATTAAAACAGCTACAGAAAGAGCTGGTCTGCCAAAAGGATGGATTCAGCTTATTGAAACGCGAGAAGACGTGAATGCTATGTTAAAGTTAGATGACTATATTGATTTGATTATACCAAGAGGGTCCAATGAGTTCGTAAAATGGATTATGGAAAACTCCAATATCCCTGTATTAGGTCATGCAGATGGTATTTGCCACGCTTATGTAGATGAAAACGCAGATTTAGATATGGCTGTAAATGTAGTCTTAGACTCAAAGACCCAATACGTAGCCGTATGCAATGCAACAGAGACATTACTTGTCCACGCTAATATTGCTAAAAGATTTTTGCCACTTCTTAAAAAAGGGATGGAAGCAAAAAACGTAGAGCTAGTAGGGGACGAAAGAGTGCGAGAGTTTATCCCTGTAGGTGTAGCTACGGAAGAAGATTGGGAGACGGAGTATTTAGATTATAAGTTGTCTATAAAAATTGTAGACAGTTTGTTAGAAGCGATTGAACACATTAACACCTATAGTTCCGGTCATACGGAAGCTATTATTACAGAGGACAAGGAACGGGTAGAAACCTTTATGAATTTAGTAGACTCTGGTAATGTCTTTTGGAATTGCTCCACTAGATTTAGTGATGGATTCCGCTATGGATTTGGCGCAGAAGTAGGTATTAGCACCAATAAAATCCACGCTAGGGGACCTGTAGGCTTAGAAGGTCTTTTAATTTACAAATATAAGATGATTGGACATGGTAATATTGTAGGAGATTATGAAAGCCATAAAAGGACCTACAAGCATACAAAATTAGATAAAGAATTTAAGCTCTAAACAAAATAGACTATATAAAAAAAGTTATCTCATTAAAAATGAGATAACTTTTTTTAGCGGCGAGCGGCGAGCGATCAGCTATCAGGATCGGGTATTCCTTTTCGGTCAACAATGTGCCTTCGGCACTTAAACAGACGCACGAATCAAACATTAGCTAACTACTCAGTCATTCTTGAGCGCAGCGAAGAATCTTCACCTCTAAACCGACTCAAAAGGAATACTCCAAAGCTGGTGACTAGAGACTAATGACTGAAAGTGCCAAGGGCACTTTCCTGTCATATTTCTGCCACAATCTTTGACTATAATCATCTCAAAGAAAGAAATAGAAAGGATGATTAGAGTAATCATAAACCGATATGTAAATGAGAAGATAGATGAAAAGACGTATCCAAGAACGAAAAAGGTTCTTAACAAATACGAGGAGTGATAATATGATGGGTAGAGGATTTTACGGAAGTGGAGCTTGTTTTGCTGGTGGAGGCTTATGGGGCTCACTTATGATGTTAGGCTTATTTTTGCTAACAGCTGCATTGGCCATCTGGGCTGTAAAAAGATTTACATCAAAGGATCATCAAATGATAGAGGAATTAAAAATGAAGTTTGTTTTAGGAGAGATTACAGAAGAAGAATATCTAAAGAAAAAAGAAGTATTAAAAAGAAAGTGAGTGGATTGGATTGAAAAAAGGAATTGTTTTATTGATTATTGTGGGTTTCTTGTTCATGGCTACAGGAATTGTGGGAAGCGTACTAATTCAAAATTCCTTAGAAGATATGGTTCAATCAACCGAAAATGAAGAATATGAAGTAAGTGGGGGTACAGGAAGAGGAAGGCAAGGTATGGGAATGCAATACTTTAGAAATAATGAAGACTGCCCCTATTATAATTAACTAAAAAGTACAAAGTTAATTAGTCGCTTACGAAAAACCTTATAAGTTGTAATGTTGGAAGTGAAAACAATTGTTTTAACATAGAACTTACAACGTACAACTTAGAACTAAAGCGCCTCATGGCGCTTTAAAAAAGGCAACCTTAAAGGTTGTCCTTTTCTAGTTATAGAGTTAAACTTAAAATTAAGATATAATCTAATACAGTGAGAGGAGCTTTTTATGTACAATGTCCTTGTGGTAGAAGATGAAAAGGAGATACAAGAGATTATTAGTAAATACCTAACTCGTGAAGGATATCATGTTTACTCTGCTGACGATGGAATCAATGCTTTAGCTATTTTTTATGATCAAAGAATAGATATCGTGATTCTAGATATTATGATGCCAGGTATAGATGGATTTGAGGTTTTAGAAGAGATCAGAAAGGTATCTCAAATTCCTATTATTATGCTGACGGCAAAGCAGGAAGAGGTAGATCGGCTTCAGGGTTTTGATCTTGGGGCAGATGACTATGTTATAAAGCCATTTAGCCCGAGGGAATTGATGAAGAGAGTTCATGTGCTTATTAAGCGGGTGTACTCCCATAAAGAGCGTGAGCATATTCTTCATATCCATCCTTTTGAATTACATGTGGACAGCCATAAATTATTTAAAGGTAAAATGGAAATACCAATTACTTCCATGGAATTTAATTTACTATATGTATTTTTTCATAATGTGGGCATGGTTTTATCTAGAGATCAACTTATTGAAAAAGCTCTCGGAAATGATTATGAGGGGTATGATAGAAGCATTGATACGTATATTAAGAGAATACGCCATAAGATAGAAGAGGATTCTAAAAATCCTCAGTATCTAAAGACTAGGTATGGTGCAGGTTATGTATTCGAAGGAAATGAACATGAGCATTAAAAAGCAATGGTTAATTACACTAATCCTCATAGCCACGATAGCAATTATCACCAATTCCGCACTTTACAGCATACTAATTGACAAATATTTTGTCCGTTATATTGGACAAAATTACGAAAAACAAATGAAAGAAATTCAAGAGTATGCTGAGTTTATTTTACACAATGAGCTCATAACTAAAAAACAAATGCAAATGGAAATGCAGAAGTATTTAGATGATCCCATAACTGAGATATCCATTTACGATTCAACCGGGCAAATCATCCTCTCTGCTAAGAAAATGGGTATGGGTAGAATGCATAGACAGATGATGGGACGAGAGAACTCAGAAGTAAGAGATGAATACAATTTAGAAGATGGCCAAAATAGTATTGGAAAACTCATTATCACTAGGCAGGGATCCATTGAGGATTCGGTTACTTCTATATTATTTAAAAAGGAATTGTTGAATACGAGCTTAATATCAGGTGGAATTGTCTTACTCATGGCTTTGGTGGTAAGTATTCTCATCAGCAGAAAAACTGCCAAGGACTTAATGAACACGGCTAATTATGCCAAGGGTTTAGATTTAAATTTAGAAGAGGAGCTTCCACTATCTCATATTACAGAGATTACAGAAATTCAAAACAGCTTGGTTCTATTAGCTACAAAACTGAGGATGAAGGAAAAGGCGAGAAAGCAAAAGCTCGACACGGTAGTTCATCAAGGAAGAACACCCTTAACTATCATGAAATCTCAATTAGAAGGGGCTGTAGATGGTATTGTGACAATGGATGAAAACCGACTAGAGAGTTTGATAAATCAGGTGGACACATTAACAGATGTAATAGGGAATCTAAAGGAGATATTTGAAATAGAACAAGCAAAAGATCCCTTAAAGATTGAAACTTTTGATCTAACAGAAGAAATCAACAAAATAATAAAGGGATTTAAACTGCAATTTGAAGACAAGGGAGTAAGATTAGCATTTCTAGGAGAGAAGGGGATTGTTGGGACTACAGATAGATACCTTCTGACTCAAGGGATCTATAATATTTTAACCAATGCTTATAAATTCACTCCTAAGGGTGGAAAAGTTCAACTAGACATAAAAAAAGTGGGAGATCGAATTGAATTAAAAATAATAGATACAGGTATTGGAATTCCTAAGGATAACCTTTTGACTGTATTTAATCCTTACGTACGTGGTTCTAATGTTGGAAAGATAACAGGTCAAGGATTAGGACTGTTCGTAGTAAAGAACAATATAGAACGAGTTGGTGGAAGAGTTGACGTTTCCTCAGTAGAAGGGAAAGGAACGACTTTTGTTGTAAATATTCCTAGTACAATACAAGACGAATAATGATTAAGCTATCTTTTTAATAGGATAGCTTTTCTTGTTTAGTCATGGTTAGCATGGAGTTTAAGAAATTCTTAAGAATTATGTAGATTATTTGTAATAGTACTCTGTTAGAATAAAAGTGAAGTAGTGATGATGAAATTTTAGGGGGAAAAGTATGGATGATTTAAAGGTTTTAGTATGTGATGATGATGTAGCCATATTGGATGCTATAGAGATTTTTTTAAAACAAGAAAATTATACTGTCTTTAGGGCAACAAATGGCATAGAAGCTCTGACTATATTAGAGGAAAATGAAATTCATTTGATTATATTAGATATTATGATGCCAAAGCTCGATGGACTTTCTGCCATGATCAGAATTCGAAAGAATGAAAATGTACCTATTATTCTATTATCTGCAAAATCAGAAGATACGGATAAAATAGTAGGACTTAATATGGGTGCAGATGATTATGTGACAAAACCTTTTAATTCCTTAGAATTAATGGCTAGGGTAAAATCTCAGATGCGAAGGTATACTCGCTTAGGGAGCATTGCCCCTAAAGCTAGTGTACTTCGAACAGGAGGATTAGAACTAGATACAGAGGCAAAGGAGCTGACTGTAGATGGAGAAGCAGTTAAACTGACGGCTACGGAATACGGTATCTTAGAATACCTTATGGAAAATATGGGTAGAGTATTTTCTTCCAATCAAATTTATGAGAGAGTCTGGAACGAAATCTCCTATGGTGTGGAAAACACAGTATCTGTTCATATTCGAAGAATTCGAGAGAAAATAGAAATCAATCCAAAGGAACCAAAATATTTAAAGGTGGTGTGGGGTATTGGATACAAGATCGAAAAGCTTTAGTTTATATGGTTTACTTAAGTTTATACTTGTAATCATTATGATAGCTAGTGTCTTTGTACTGCATCCAGCAGGAAGTTATTTAAGAGATTTAGGGACCGCCAAAAGGTATAGTGAATCTGATGAATTTCAAGAGAGATATAATGATTTAATACACAATATTACTGAATATTATGTAGAATTAAAATCAGAAGAGAATATTAAATCCATGGAAGAGAATTTGCGAAAAGATAAGATAAGAGATCACTACGGTGTTTTAGAGGAATCTGCTAGTACTGAGGGGATCGTTATTGATGAACCCTTTGTAAAAGAGCAGGTAGACTCAGAGATACAAAACAAATTTGATCGTCTTTATAGAATTGAGCAAAATCTTTCTAACAATGTAAATTTTCTATACTATATAGAAAATTTTAATACAGAGGAAGTTTATACGAATATAGAAGATAATAACCCTATAGAGTTTTTAAAAAATCAAACAAATTATGCGTATTTCGATCAATATCGAGCAGATAATAAAGGATATTATAATTATAATAGCAATATCATGGAGATGTTAAAGGGAACAGATTACAAAGTTCATACTGCTGTTTATAAATCCCTCCGTATGGGAGATGAATTCTTTGTTGAAGGTACAGAATTTAATAGGAATTTGAGTATTTATCCAAAAGTGAGATCCATATTTATTGCTGCTGTAATTACTTTTATTCTAAGCCTAGGAATCCTAGTGCGAATTATAGGGAGAAATAGCAATGGAAATATAATTCCTAGAAAATCTATGAAGATATACAATGAAATACAAATTATAATAGCGCTGTTTGCTATTGTAATTTTGAGATCTTCCGTAGAGTTTATATTTGCCACGGGCTTAGGAGATATTTTTACACGTGATTATAGAAGCGAAGTTTTATTAGCCTCATATATGAATGTGTTTTTATTGCTAGGTTTATCGTTTCTAAGGCAGCTAAAGAACAAAAGCTTATTGACCAATACGATAAGTCATAATTTGTTTAAAGTATGTTTTCGAACGAAGTTCTTCATAGGAATTTTAATATCTTTCATAATATATGTAATAGCTAATGGCATTATTGTAATCCTCATGTTTGCAAGCGGCAATGGTATTATTAGTCTTGCAGCCTTTTTAGGGTTTGTAGCTTTTAATATATACGCCTTTTTATATGTACAAAAAACCCTTAGTTCACTAGAAAAGATTATGAGTATAACAAAAGAATACGCATATGGTAATTATACAGAAAAATACAACGAAGAAGATATCGTCGTTCCTTTTAGAGGTTTTTATGAAGATATTGTGAGAATCAAAGATGGAATGAAAGAGGCTGTAAATAATGCCATAAAAGGAGAGCGGCTAAAGACAGAGCTCATTACTAATGTATCTCACGACTTAAAGACACCTCTTACATCTATTATCAATTATGTGGACCTTTTGAAGCGGGAAGATTTGCAAGGTGAAAATACAAGGGAATACGTAAGTATACTAGAGGAAAAGTCAAATCGACTAAAACAATTAATTGATGATTTATTAGAGGCGAGCAAGGCATCAAGTGGCAATTTAAATGTAGAATTGCAAACTTTAGATCTTAATGAATTAGTACAACAATCCATTGGAGAATACGAGGAAAAATTGCAGGAGAAGAATATCGAAATCAGAGCAAATGCCATCATAGAAGATATACTCATACAAGCAGATGGCAAGCATATGTGGCGAATAGCAGAAAACTTATTTACTAATGTTATTAAATACACCATGCCCTATACGAGAGTGTATATTGAAACAGATGTAGAAGATGGCTATGGAAGAATTATCATGAAAAACGTATCTGCTCAAGCCTTAGATATAAGTCCAGAAGAACTAACACAAAGATTTGTGCGAGGCGAGGAATCTAGGACTACAGAAGGTTCAGGACTGGGATTGTCTATAGCACAAAGTTTAACTGCTATTCAAGGAGGCAAATTTAGCATCAATATAGACGGGGATTTGTTTAAAGTAACAATAGAGATGCCCCTGAGTCAGTCATCCTGAGCGCCAGCGAAGGATCTCTACAAATGAACGACGAAGAGCAAGTAATAGATAATTAAAATGAAACTTCTTGTATTAGACCCCAACTATTCTGATATTTATACCTGTTAATATTATTTTGAGAAATCCTTCGTTGCAAGCTCCTTCAGATGAAAAATGCAGTAGCATAATTAATAAGCATCTTAAAATATCTATATCATAATAAAGAATCATATAATATAATAAAGGTATTCAATATTATGAAAAGGTGTGATGAATGATGTGGACTCGTGCAGAATTGAAAACGAGAGCGAAAAGCGTGTTGAAAGTTACCTACTGGAAATCTTTCTTAGTCAGTATTATTTTAGCTATTGTAGGAGGCTCTGGCGGTGGTTCGTCTTCCATGAGAGCGCGGATGGGAAATGAGACTGGTGCGAATTTTTTAGACGAGTATAATTACAGTAATGGTGATTTCAATGGTTTCGGCAATGAGATCCCTTTCGACTCCATTATGGATGGGGAGATGTTAGCATATCTCTTAGCTGTCTTTGGTATCATTGCTCTAATTGCTCTCCTTGTAGGAATTGCTTTACGTATTTTTCTAGGGTATCCTTTAGAAATGGGTGGGCGAAAGTTCTTTGTGCAATCTTCTAGATACGGCGCAGATTTAAACTATTTAGGATACGGATTTACGAAGGGCAACTATTTAAATATTGTAAAGACCATGTTCTTTCGAGATCTTTATATCTTCTTCTGGAGTTTATTGCTAATTATACCAGGTATTATAAAATCTTACTCCTATAGTATGGTACCTTATATTTTAGCAGATAATCCTCAAATGGAAACGGATGTAGCCATTCAGATGAGCATGAACATGACAAAAGGACATAAGTTTAATATGTGGGTCTTGGATCTGTCTTTTATTGGATGGTATATACTAGGAATGATTGCACTAGGAATAGGAATTCTATTCGTACTCCCTTACGAAAACGCTACAAAAGCAGAACTTTACATAGAACTTAGAAAAGAAGCCATTGAATCAGGACTGATATCGGCGCACGATTTAGTGGAAAGCTGAATGCTGAAAGCGGAAAGGTACAATCTCGCCTAGAGGCGAGAAAAAGTAAGATCCTTCAGCTAAAGCCTCAGGATGACAATGCAGCAGCTATGGTGAAAGGATACCTTCGACACAAAACGGTATCTTTGACACAACAGGATCCCAAAGCTAGCTTAGGATCCTGTTTTAGTCATCCTGAGCGACAGCGAAGGATCTTAGACCCCAGAGCCTACCCAAGCTCTCACCTCTAACTCTCACTTCCAACTTCTCATTTCCTGGCGCACTCTCCGCTTTGTCCTTTTAGGATTTCAATGCCATGACCTAGAGCTGGTAAGATTATATCTAAAGCTTCATTTACGGCTTTTGGACTTCCTGGCATATTGATGATTAATGTCTTACCTCGAATGCCCGCAGCAGCTCTTGACAGCATAGCTCGGTTTGTGATTTTCATGCTTTCTGCTCTTATTGCTTCGGGGATGCCTGGCGTTTCTCTTTCAATAATATCTTTTGTAGCCTCTGGCGTAATATCTCGTGGAGAGAAACCGGTGCCACCTGTTGTGAGAACTAAATCTAAATGTAGTTCATCTGCCATTCGAATCAATGCACTACTAATGACTTCTCTTTCATCGGGAAGGACTAGGTATTCAACTACTTCTCCATCTATTTCAGCTACTCTTTCCTGTATGACTTTACCGCTTTTATCTTCTCTTTCCCCTTTGTGACCTTTATCGCTGGCAGTTAAGATTCCAACCTTTATCATTAGAAACACTCCTTTGCGTATTTTAACTGTATTGTAACATAAAGAAGTGTCGCTTGCCATGGCCTTACACGAATAATCGTTAAATAATTATTAAACTATCGTTCATGTACTTGACATCCTTGTCTACGTGAATTAAACTATAAATATAATAACTCCGAGTTGCTCAACCTAAGGGATACTATGGTTGATTGACCGTGGGTAAGTTTGGAAACGACCTTGCCTTCCGAATGACCGAGAGAAATGAAAGGTATTTCTTGAGGATTTGAAAAGGAGAAGATATTGTTATGATTAATTTTTGTACTCTTTTTTACATATTAATTCATATCCTTTTCTTCTATTCCTTTGTGAAAAATCTCTGGTTCTTTATGCAAATTGTAAACAATTACAACAAGCAATCTGTATATTTTAATTAAGTATGTAAAAGTAAAGCAAAACAAAATACAGGAGAAATCCTTAAATGGATGTGAAAGAATGAAGGATCGATTTAATAGAGAAATAAAATATTTGAGAATTTCAATTACAGAAAAATGCAATTTAAAGTGTATTTATTGCTCTCCTTCAGAGGGAGAACAATGTGCAGAGGAACGAGAAAAACACCTTACAGCAGAGGAAATTGAATCAGTAGTCCGCTCTATGGCTCAAATTGGAATTTCAAAGGTTCGAATTACAGGAGGAGAGCCACTCATTCGAAAAGATGCATGCGAAATCATTGAAAGAATTGCTAAAATTTCAGGTGTTGAAGATATTTCATTGACTACTAATGGAGTTATGTTAAATAAGATGGCAGAAACCTTAAAGAAAGCTGGTTTGACTCGGTTAAACATAAGCTTGGACTCCTTAAAAGAAGACAAGTTTTCTTATATAACTGGAGGGGGAAAATTAAAAGATACTCTAGCTGGTATCGAAAAATCTTTGGCCATAGGTTTGCAACCTGTAAAAATCAATACTGTTCTAGTAAAGGGAGTAAATGACGATGAAATCGATTCTTTTATAGAGTTGACAAAGGATATGCCCTTACAAGTTCGATTTATAGAGCTTATGCCCATTGGACCTTTTGGAGAGGCTAATTCAGATAAAATTATTCCAAATGAAGAAATCATCGAAGCTCGCCCTCAATTGGTATTTGATTATAAAAGCAATAAAGGTCAACCTGCTACCTATTATACAATAGATGGTTACAAGGGAAAGGTCGGATTTATTAGCCCTATGAGCCATAAATTTTGTTCAACTTGTAATAGGATCCGATTAACTAGCGATGGTAAGCTAAAACCTTGTTTGGGAAATAATGGAGAAATTGATTTAATAGAGACGATTCGAAAATATCCTGATAAACTAGATCATTTAATACAAGATACAATTTATAACAAGCCACAGGGACATAATTTTGGAAAGGACTTCTCATCTGTGAGAAGTATGAATAAAATTGGAGGATAGCTATGAGTCTTACACATATAGACGAAAAAGGAAATGCAAAGATGGTAGATGTTTCGGAAAAACAAATGACTAAAAGAGAAGCCATCGCCGTAGGTAAAATATCAATGAAATTAGAGACTTTGGATATGATTATAGAAGGGAACACCCCAAAAGGTGATGTACTAGCTACTGCTCGAATAGCAGGCATTATGGGGGCAAAGAAAACCTATGAATTAATCCCCATGTGTCACAATATTCCTATAGATTCTGTCAAAGTTGAATTAAAACCAAATAGAGCGGAAAAAGCCATAGAAATTACGGCTATAGCAAAATGCACCTATAAAACGGGAATTGAAGTAGAAGCATTAACTGCTGTTTCCATTGCAGCATTAACCATATATGATATGTGTAAAGCTGTAGATCGGGGAATGGTAATAGGTGATATTACACTGGTGAAAAAGACTGGTGGGAAGTCGGGAACGTTTGAGAAATAGGTGGTCAGGTGGTCAGCAAAACCACATTTCGCCTAAAGGCGAAGTAATGTAGAGAATGATGCTCTTACCGTTGTGGTTGATGAATATTTACTAACAATTGTTTAGCTATGGTTTAACGATCGTTCAACAATGGTTCAACTATTGTTAAAAGAAGGACCCTGCTATATGGACATGAAATAAAAATCAAATTGGAGGTAAGGCATGGCTAAAGTAACTGCTATTAATATAAGTGAAAAAAAAGGTGTTATAAAGACACCTATACCTGAAGGCGTTTTTATTGAAGATTTTGGTTTAAAGGACGATGCCCATGGTGGAAAATGGCATAGACAAGTAAGTCTATTAGCCCAAGAGAGTATAGATAAGATGATTGCACTAGGTGTAGAAAATCTTGATGCTGGTAAATTTGCTGAGAACTTGACTACTGAAGGTTTAGAATTACATACTTTACCCGTTGGCACAAAATTACAAATAAACGATGTGCTTATGGAAGTCACCCAAATAGGAAAAGAATGCCATACTGGTTGCGCTATAAAGCAACAAGTAGGAAAATGCATTATGCCTACAGAAGGGATTTTTACGAAAGTGTTAAAAGGTGGCGTTATTCGACCTGGAGATGAAATTGTAGTAACTAAGGTGGTAAGGTAGTCAGGTGGTAAGGTGGTCAGCAAAATCTTAACTCGCCTAGAGGCGAGAAAAGGACCCTAGCCCCTGCCTCAGTCATCCTGAGCGAAGCGAAGGATCTCTACCAACTAAGTATTAAGATAATCTATTATAATAGGCAGAGTAAAGAAAATGTGCCTCGGCACTAAAAAAGGCTATAGCTACCATCGGTAGCTATAGCCTTTCCACTTTCCGCTTTATACTACACTCTTAATCTCATATCAATAGTATCGAGTCCATGGTGTATTCCTTCAAATATAAATCCTAATGCAGACCAAACAGGCATAAAGGATAGGGTAATCAATCCATAAAAGGATCCCCAATCCGTGTAATTCCACGGACATGCGCCTAGTAAAACCTTAAGTATACCTCCAGTTAAAAACTCTACTGTGTATATGAGAATCATATAAATCAGACCTCTAAACATAGGGTTTATTCTTTTCATTTTATGGTGGATTGGTTCAAAGAATACAGCCAAACCATAGATAAAAAACATCCAAACTGAAGTTTTCGCCTCCATTGTATAATTATTGTTTAGTAAAGACTCTAATCCTGTCCAAAAAATCTCTAAGCATATACCAATTAGGCCGTAAATAATATATCTGTGTATAAACATATTTTTTTCCATATCTTTATTATTGTTCTAAGAAATCAAGCTATACTTATAAACTTTTGGTAAATAAAATACCAAATTTAACAAGCAAATTTAATATAAAAACAGGAAACAATAAGAGCATGGAGGTGCTTTTATTGTGAGAGATCATCAAATACAATGGAACTGTATTCGCAAACTAAATAGACTAAGAGGGCTTGATCAATTAATTGCAACCATTGGTTTTGGAGTTGCTCCGACAATACAATCCATTAAGCCGTCTTCTTTATTGACTCTAAATTCGCGTCAAAATCGGTTAGATTTATGGATGAAAAATCAGGATGATATAGCCGATTTTTTTGGGTTGCAGGTCTTTTGCCTTAGAGAAGGTACTAGTAGCTCAACTTTTTTATTTTATAAGGAGGAGAATTTGAAAAGTCATTTACAAAGAAATGATATTAGACAAATTCTCACAAGTAAAGGTTATACTGGAGATCTAAATAGCCAGCTAGAGAAATTAAAAGAAAATTATATAAAAGAATTTCCTCATGAAATTGGACTTTTTTTAGGAATCCCCTCTGAAGATGTAAGGGGCTTTGTTTTAAATGGCGGAAAAAACTATTTATTAAATGGATATTGGAAAGTGTATAATGATGTAAATTATGCTATTCAGATATTTCAAGAATATGATGATGCTAGAGTTCATACATTAGATACGATATTAAGCTATATCAGCTAAAAATTATCTTATATTTTGTAATAGAAAAATTAATCTAGTGTATTAGGAAAGTTCTACTTTTGAATTTAACTATTATATAAGCCATCTTTATGTGTAGTTGAATCTTTGACCTGTGAGACTCGACCCTAGCACTGATAGCTTGCAGCTGATTGTTGATGGCTAAAGTGCCAAAGGCACTTTCTTGCATTAACGCTCTATCTCGTTCATCATTGTAATCTAAAAGGTTTTAATTAGAACTTACAACGTAAGACTTAGAACTAAAGTGTTGTAGATGCTTTATGAAAGCTTAATGTAATATTTACAATATATTCATAACTTTTTCCATAATATGTGATAAAATTAAAGACATATATAAAGAAAAACAGGTGTAATTTATGTTGAATATTGGAATATTGGCCACAGTACTTAGTCCTTACCTAAGTGTGGTGCCTCCTATTATAATGGCTTTTTTAATATATAAAAAGAAAATACCCATTATCCTACATCCTATCAATGTAGGTTTGTTTTTACTCTTTATTTGGTCTATTATATCAGGAATAGCCAATAAATCGCTTTTATCAGCGCTAGCATCATTTCTTTTATTGTTATATATAAGCTTAAATATTTATTTACAGGATTATTTGAAAAATCAGGAGACGATTGATAAATTCTTGCATAAGGTTTGGACATGTTCTTTTATGGCAGGTATTTTAGGTTTAATTGAAAAACTAGCTTCCTATTTTGTAGATATGACCTGGACATCTGATCTATATTTTAAAGGACCTTATAAACCTACTGTAGAAAATTATAGAATTTATAGCACTTTTGGAAATCCCAATATTGCCGGAGCTTGGTTTGCAGCTATGGTGTTATTGGCATTTTACTTGTATGGACGAAAAAAAGAAGACAAAAAAGGATGGTATTTGCTTAGTATGGGGGTCTTTGCCCTAGCTTTAATAGCAACAGGTTCTAGGGGGGCTACTGTAGGTTTGCTACTTGGAATACTAGTATATGGATTGTGTAATAAGAATAAAGTGGCGAGGATTACATTAATAGCCATCTTTGTTGCAGTTCTTGTCTTCGCACTATTGTCTCCAGAAATCAATCATCCAGCTAAGAGCAGAAATATTATATGGGAAAAATCCATACATTTGTTTTTAGATAAACCTATTACTGGTTGGGGAACTTTTGGAATATGGCAGAATATAAAGAAGACTCATGCTCATAATATATGGATAAGTATGCTTGCTTTATACGGCGCTGTAGGTTTAACATTATATTTATGGGTGAAAAGTTACATTATTAGATTATTGTTTTTACTCGGCAAAAATAATAATCCTGCGTTTCCTTTATTGGCTTCCATTCAAGGGATGATTGTGGGACATGGCATTGTGGATTTTATTATTATGGCTCCTCAAGGGGGAATTCTCTTCTTTGTGTGTTCGTCTATTATTTTAAGTCTAGCAAAACAATACCAGACTCAAACATATCCGGAGCTCGTATTTAAAGAAATAGGATATATAAATAGAAAAGCTTAAGTTCTAAGTTCTATTTGAATTTAGAACTTTTTTTATTTAAGAATAAAAATAGAAATAAATGCATTTAATATAATATGTGTACAAGTTATGCACAAATTTGTTTAAAAGGTTAACAACTTGTGGATAATTAAAATTACCTTGTTAGTAAATCGACTAGTATACATAAATAGAATAGATATTCTATGAAAATAAAGGCAATTAATCATTGTGTATATGTTGATAACTTGGTGATATGTTGATAACTTTTTGTATTTTCCTTAATTTGACAAGAATTTTCGTAATAAAAAATCTAAAGTTCGACATAATAATAGTATGTAATAAATAAAATATAAAGTTCAATTAGATAGAGAAGGTGAAGATATGTCAAAACCAAAGAAAACACTAGTACCTGAAGCAAGAACAGCCATGACAAAATTCAAATTAGAATGTGCTGAAGAAATTGGACATTTACAGTACTGCAAAGAAAACAATGATCATTATAAGGGAGACTTACCGGCAAAACAAAACGGAATGGAAGGCGGTCCTATTGGTGGACAAATGGTCAAGAGAATGATTGAAGCGGAAAGACAAAGATTTGAAAATACAATCGAATAAGCAGAAAGCGGAAAGCTGAATGTTGAAAGGAAAACAACAAGATAATAGCCAGAGCGTAAATATCGCCTTTGGCTATTTATTTGATTTATAAAATGTTTATTCTGATGTTTTAAGAATGGCATAGTTTAGGAGCTGAGCTTAGAATAAAAATACCTACTAATCATTAATTTTTGATACCAATGCTACCGTAGGTAGCAAAAATACGGATGGCCAACGCTGGTCGCTGA
The DNA here is from genome assembly GCF_003317055.1 of Alkalibaculum bacchi. Lineage (NCBI taxonomy): Bacteria > Bacillati > Bacillota > Clostridia > Eubacteriales > Eubacteriaceae > Alkalibaculum > Alkalibaculum bacchi. The sequence continues at coordinate 20,028 of NZ_QNRX01000006.1, read as the reverse complement.
TGGCTATCACCTTGAGAGGAATACTTAAAAGTCTTTTACTTACAACTTAGAACGTAGAACTTACAACTCTTTTACTTGGCATTTCTTACAGGTTCCATATAATTCTAGCTTGTGGTCTTCTAGATTAAATTCTTTTTCTTTAGATAATTGTTGTAGGGTCTCCATTGGGCAGAAGTCGATTGTCTCTGTTTTTCCACAATTTTTGCAGATAAGATGGTGATGGTGACCTATATGGCTGCAATTGAGTTTGTATAAAGAGGTACCCCCATCAATCACCTTGTATATTAAATTTAAGTTTTCTAGTATTTCTAAATTTCTATAGATTGTTGAAATATTCGTTTTGCCATAGAGTTCTTTCGTTCTCATAAATAGGGTCTCTATAGAAATTAAACTTGTATTATTTTCAATCAATACCTGGATAATAGATTTTCTTTGAGGGGTTATTTTATAATCACTTTTTCTTAATACTTTAAGGATATCTTCATAATTCATATAAATCCTCCTAAGAAGGAATAATTAGCTTTTATTATAAGATTTTTGCTTACTTTATCTTATCATATTATAAAGAAAAATACACTTAAGAAAGCAAATGAAAAAGCAATTAAGTAAAGCCTATTCTACTTAATTGCTTTTAAGTACAAAAATCCTAGTCCGTATACTATCTCTAGTAATGAAATGACCCAAAAGGAATGCAATACGCTGATGACTGACGACTGATTGCTGATAGCTAAATTGCTTTACGCTATTGTAGAAAAATTCTTCTTTGGATCTTTTCCGTTATATACATCGTCCTCAAATATTGGCAATTCAATATAGAAAGTTGTTCCTTCTCCTAATTTACTGTCTACATTTATTTGGCCACCACTTTCACTTATGATTTTAAAACAGTTAGCTAATCCTAAGCCAGTACCACATTGTTTTGTGGTAAAGAAAGGTGTACCCAGTTTTTTAATATTTTCTTTTGAAATACCACAACCATTATCCTTTACTGAAATTTCCATAAAATGACCCTTTACTTTAGTGGATATAATTAAGAGAGCATTTTCTACATTTGTCATAGCCTCTACTCCATTCTTAGCTAAATTAATAATAACGTGTTTAATGAGATTGTCATCTGCTAAAATCTCCATATCACCTTTGCAAAGGTCTAGTTTTAGTAGGGTATTATCCAAAAATGAAGGACTTTTTATTATGTAAAGAACAGATTCGATTAATTCATTTATGGAGAGGATATCTAAAATTGCCTCTGAAGGTCGTGATAATTCTAAGTATTTTGATACCAAAGCATTCATGTCATTAGCTATAGTCTCAATTTTTGATGCATAGTTTTTTATGGTCATATCTTCTGAATTAAGAGTAAGAAGATCGCAGTAGCCTTTAATAGAAGCTAAATAATTTTTTGTTTCGTGGACAATACCATTTCCCATTTGACCGATTAATGCCAACCTCTCTTGCTGCTGGATCTTTTCTTGTTCTCTAATCATATCAGTGATATCGCTAGCGATGGACACATAACCAACAATATTATCATATGCATCTTTGATTTCTTTATATTGACTTATTATGGTTTTTTTCTTTCCGCTAGGAGTGATTAAAGTGTATCGGGCATTTTGATGCCTAATACCATCATATTTTAAGTAATCTTCATTGTTGCGCTTAAGATCTAGCATCTTATTGTATTCATAAACACTAAGGCCTATTATCGAATTTGCATCTAGTTCCACACATTGCTCATTGCTTTTGTTTGCATATATAATGGTGTGATTTTCGTCAAAGAGTATTATCATAGAAGCTATTGAATTAAAAATCATCTCTGTCTGAAGGTGCAGTGTATTTAGTTTTTGTTCTGCTCTAGTATCTGTAAGAGCAATGAGGGTACTGTTTTCATTTTCAAATTTCTTTAATTGAGTAATAATATGATGGCCTTTTAACGTTTTTAATTCAAATACCTCATATTGTTCTGATTGTAGCTCTGCTTCAAAAGCGGTGTAGAATTCACTTATTGTCATCTGATATAAGTCAGAGGGAGTACATTCTAATAAATCTAAAAGGTATTGATTTGCATAAGTAATACCTTTGTTTGGTTTAAATTCCATTACGCCTAAAGGTAAGCTATTTAAGGTTTTATTTAACTGTTCTTTAGAACGTCCTAATGCTTTATAAGGAAGTATAATAGCTTGTAGATAAACACCTTGTAATAAGGCAAAGTAGGCACCTAATTTAAAGAGATAACCTAAAATAATTAAAAATTTTAACTGCACATTTATGTTCAAGAGTAAAGGACAAATTGCGGCACCGATGAAACAAAATATAGCTCTAATCACATGTCTGTCTTTTGTAAAATCGTACTTAGAACCTCTTATTATTTGTCCCAAAATTATTATGTACACAAGCATGGTAGAAAAAAGTATCAAACTTATTTCACCTTGATAAACCCATTTGGCATATGGACGTAGGTAACTGCGGGCAAAGTGAATGAATAATATAATGGCCATAATAATTGAAACCGTTTTTATTAGGAGAAAAATCTTAGTATGTTTTTTATTTGTTCCATGTACCATTGCAGAATGAACAATGATAATAGCCTCGACAATCCGAGCAGTGAGCCAATAGGGAGTATGCATTTCAAAGAGAGAGAGGGTCCTGTCCTTGTATACGTTTATAAACTCAGCAATATGAAATAGACTCAGTACAGTTACAGTTAATAAGCCAAATCCTATGACACGGTACATGGGTGAAAGGTCTTCAAAATCTATAGCGACCCAAATAACACTAAAAATGCAGATAGTGATCATAGCATAAATAATCTCAAATCCAATATGTAAAGTTGCGGAGGAATTAGGCCAGATGAAAGTAGATAAAGCTAAAGAAGCAATAAAAAAGTTGAAATATAGTATAAAAAAATGATTTATCAGTTGACCATCTAAAACTGTAGGAATTAATACTCTTTTATTATTACATGCCATATTAAATCACCTTCAATTATTTCTATAGTGGTACTGTCTAATTTTAACATTTTGTAAACAGCTTGTCTACAAATAAATATCGACTTATTTACATGATATAAACAAAGAACCAACTATTATCCCCTAAATTCTCCACTATGTGCACAAGTTATTAACAGGTTGAAATAAAATAAATTGAAAATTCAATGAAAGGTAGCTGATACAGGTAATTTATGAATAAGAATATATTATTAACACAAATTGCGACAATATCCACCAATAACTTAAACTTATCCACAAGTTTTAAACAGTTACTAAACTAGAAATAGAAGATTCAACGATAATAAAAAAGATTCCTTAATGTAAGGAATCTTTGAAAGGGTACTGTCATTTAATTTTCGATGATTTCTCCACCTGTGGATACGGTTGTAACACTCCATGGAATCATCTTTCCACAATCTTGTAAAGCTTTTATTGTAGCATTAGCAATACCAGTACAACAAGGAACTTGCATTTTTAGTACTTTTACGCTTTTGATATCATTATGGGCTAAAATTTCTGTAAGTTTTTCGCTATAATCGCCACTATCTAATTTTGGACATCCAATAATGGTGATCTTGTCTTTCATAAAGTCATTATGAATATTAGCATAAGCAAAAGCGGTACAATCAGCTGCAATGAGCAGATGAGCATCTTTAAAATAAGGCGCATCAGGTCTCACTAATTTGATTTGGCATGGCCACTGACCAAGCTGTGATTGAATTTGTGGTGTCTCTTGGCTTTGTGTAGTAGGTACTTCCTTACGCTCAATTTTGCTAGCCATGCTTCCAGGACAACCTGTTGGCACGCTGGATTTTTCTGCGGCTCTTTTAGCCATATTTATTTTTACCGCTTCTTCGTCGTAGGCAGCTACTTCTTTTTTTTCAATGGTAATTGCATCTGTTGGGCAAGCAGGAAGACAATCGCCAAATCCATCACAGTAAGATTCAGAGATCAACTTAGCTTTTCCGTCAACCATTTTCAGTGCACCTTCGTGACAGGCGTTTACACATAGTCCACAGCCATTGCATTTTTCTTCATCTATAATAATAATATCTCTAATCATATATACTCCTCCGAATAATTTTTTTGATTTCTATAACTATATTCTAAATGAATTCTTATAAATAGTAGGTAACTATAGTTACAAATAATCTTTTTAATTATTCTATCAAAAGTAGAAATATATATAAAGAGCTTTTATGCTAGCTTGAAGATAAATACTTAGCCTTTAAAGCATTGTGCTCTGTTAAAGTTTTAGAATAATACGTCTTACCGTCACCATATATATCGGATAAAAAATAGAAGTAACTGTGTTCTTTGGGAAAAAGGCAAGCTTCAATAGACTTATGTCCAGGATTGTTACCCGGGCCTATAGGAATCCCTGTAATCTGATAAGTATTATAGGGAGAGTCTACGCGAATATCATTATGAGTGTATACTTCCTTGTGCACACCTAAAGCCATTTCAAGTGTAGCGCAGCTTTCTAATCTCATATTGTTTTTTAGTCGATTATGAAAGACACCTGCAATAAGTGGGCGATCTTCGTCCCACTTAGCCTCATATTCAACAATAGAAGCCAAAGTGAGTATTTCATGTACAGAAGAGTTTTGAGCATCTATATGATCTGAATAAGGTAAAATCATTTGCTCCATTCTTTGAATTAGTTTTAATGCAATATCTTGAGGAGGAGTATTCTTATCTTTTATATAATAAGTATCCGGAAATAAGTATCCATTTAGTGGATAGGATATACCAGGATTTTTAATCTCTTCCGTTATAAAATCAAATTCATTAATAATTTGGTCTATAAAGTCAGGTTCGTTCCATGCTTGAATAATCTGTTCCTTCGTAAAGTCTGTATGATGAGATAAGATCTCTGCCATTTCTACTAATGTTTTGCCCTCTGGAAAAGTTACTTTAATATCTCTTTGATCAGAATCTCCAATTGACAATTTGTGTGCAATGTTTTTAGCATTCATAGTAGTTTTTAGATTGTAATTGCCTGCTTTAAAATTATCTATATGATTTAATCGAAGGTGGAGTTTAAAGGCCAACACACTTCGAATATAATCTTGCTCTTTTAGATTGCGCGCAATTTTATCCATATTTGTTCCAGATTTTACTTCAAAGAAAGAATCCCCTACTGCATGATTAGTAGGGGAGAGGAGAAAAACATAGGTAAGCACTAACAGCTCAATAAACAAGAGAATAGCAATAATAAATAATATTCTTTTTCTTAAAATCATCTTCTCGCACCCCATTATTACTCCTATTATCTCTATAACAACATGGAAATATACCAGTTGAGAAGAAAAAACATAATAGCGGAAAGCTGAATGTGGAAAGCGGAACTTTTTAAATAATTAAACAGATGCAATGAAGAATTGTTCAACTATCGTTTAACTACCGTCACCCATTGTTCGGCCATTGCTCACATAAGTTGACCATTTCAATTGCCGTAGTAGCGGCATCATAGCCTTTGTTTCCTGACTTTGTACCTGCTCTTTCTATGGCTTGCTCAATATTTTCTGTTGTTAGGATGCCAAAAATAATGGGTAAGCCTATTTCTAGAGACGTATGAGCAATTCCCTTTGTAGCCTCACCTGCAACTAAATCGTAGTGAGAAGTGGACCCCCTAATGACCGCACCTAAACAAATCACTGCATCGTATTTTTTTGTTGCAGCCATTTTTTTAGCTACTAAAGGGATTTCAAAGGCGCCAGGCACCCATGCAATCTCAATTTCATCCTCTTGTACACCATGCCTTTTTAATCCGTCTATAGCTCCTGAGAGCAATTTGCTTCCGATAAATTCATTAAATCGACCCACGATAATACCATACTTTTTTCCTTTTGAAATCAATTTTCCTTCATATACTTTCATTTTTCATTCCTCCTATTTTAATAATGGGTAATATGGCCCATTTTTTCTTGTTTTGTCATGAGATAAGCTTCGTTCTTGATATTTGCTTCTATTTGTATCGGCACTCTTTCTACGATGTCCATACCGTACAAAGAGAGGTCGTAAATCTTTTGTGGATTATTAGTCATAAGCTTTATTTTCTTAATGCCTAAGTCTTGTAGAATTTGAGCGCCAACCTGATAGTCTCTCAAATCTTCAGGAAATCCTAGTGCAAGATTTGCTTCAATGGTGTCCATACCTTGATCTTGCAGAGTATAAGCTTTAATTTTATTTACAAGTCCGATCCCTCTACCTTCTTGATTCAAATATAAGAGTACTCCACGACCTTCTTTTTCTATATTTTTAATAGCTTGCTCTAATTGCTGACCACAATCACATTTTAATGAATGAAAAACATCCCCTGTTAAGCATTGAGAATGAACTCGTACAAGTACAGGTTTGCTATTAGAAATATCTCCTTTGATTAAAGCTACATGTTCTAAATTTGAGTGTTTTTCTCTAAAAGCGACGATTTCAAATTCCCCGTATTTTGTAGGCATCTGAGCTCTAGCACAGTTTTCAACGATCTTTTCTTGTTTTTTTTTATACTCTATTAAGTCTGCAATCGTAATAATCTTTAAGTTGTGAATCTTTACGTACTCCATTAATTCAGGAACTCTTGCCATAGTTCCATCATCGTTCATGATTTCGCAGATTACACCAGCAGGATAAAGTCCAGCTAATTCAGCTAAATCTACAGCTGCCTCTGTATGACCATCTCTCTTTAGAACTCCTCCATCTACCGCTGCTAAAGGAAATACATGTCCTGGGCTAGTGAAGCTTTGATTGCTAGCATCTGATTGTGTTAGCTTTATAATGGTTTTCGATCTTTCATAAGCAGAAATTCCTGTAGCGACCTCTTTAGCGTCTACTGAAACAGTAAAGGCAGTACATTTTGGGTCTGTATTGATATGTGACATTTGAGGAATTTTCAATTCTTCTAATCTTTGTTTTTTCATAGGAGTGCAAATAAGGCCTCTGCCGTATTTTGCCATGAAGTTAATGCTTTCTGGAGTTGCTTTCTCAGCAGCGACATATAAATCCCCTTCATTTTCTCGACCTTCGTCGTCGACGATTACGATGACTTTACCCTCTTTGATATCTTCTAATGATTCTTCAATAGTGTTAAATTTGTACAATCTATACAACTCCTTTTTTCTTCTTTGTTTTTATTATCTAGTCTTTTCTTGCTTATTGAAGTACATGGCGGAAAGCTGAAAGCGGAAACTCGTCTCCGAGCCAGAGCAATGACCCAAACTCCTGCATTGTCATCCTGAGCGCCAGTGAAGGATTTTTGGACCCGCGAAGCTTAGCCCTAAAGTGCTGATAGCTGAATGCTGGTGGCTGGTCGCTAATTGCCGGCATCAAATAAATCCATTGCTTGCTAGGAAATCCATATTTATAGTGCTATCGTTGCTGTATCTTGTAAGCTTTTCCACGTATTTTCCTATTACATCACATTCAAGATTTACTTCATCACCTATTCTTTTCCTTAGAAGGATAGTCTTTTCTTTTGTATGGGGGATGATGGACACTTTAAATACTCTATCGTCTACATATGCAACGGTTAAACTTGTACCATCAATAGCGATAGACCCTCTTTCTACGATGTATTTAAGAATGCTTTGCTGCGTTGCAATGGTAATCCACGTAGCGTTTTCTTCTTCTTTAAAATGTTGAATAATGCCTACGCCATCAATATGACCAGAGACAATATGACCTCCAAGACGGTCGCTAGCCTTTAAAGCCCTTTCTAAATTTACGCTACTGCCAGAGCGTAGAGATTTCAGGCTGCTAGCGCGAACGGTTTCTGGCATTACATCTACGGAAAAACGATTGTTCTGAAGATTTGTTACGGTCAAGCACACTCCATTTGTACAAATGCTATCGCCTAGTTTTACGTCTTCTAAAACAATACTAGCCTCTATAGTAATCCTGGCTGATTGACTTGTTTTTTGTATGTTTTTAACGATGCCAATTTCTTCTACTAATCCTGTAAACATGTATATTACCTCCTAGGATATCCTTCTATCATAATGTCTTCGCTTACTATGGATACCTTTAAATCATCTAAAACATAAGCTTCAGATAAATGCTCTATCCCTAGGCCACCTACAGGTGTTTTTGAAAGTTTGCCGCCCACAATTTTAGGTGCTACAAAAGCAATTACCTTATCTACGATAGAGGACTCTATAGCGCTAAAATTCAATTCAGACCCACCTTCTAATAAGATGCTGTCCATACCCATTTCTCCTAGTTGCTTCATTAAATAAGGCAGATCCACTCTATCGTTCTTTAGGGGAGTAATGATAATTTTGGCGTTTTTCTCTTTTAATGCCTTTAGTTTTTTAGAATCTGCAAGCTCTGTAGTAACAATGATGGTCTTAGCATTAGACTTAAGATTAAGAACCTTTGCATTTAACGGTATGCGAGCCTTGCTGTCAACGATAACTCGTATAGGGTCCATTCCTTCTATTGCATCTAACCGAGTGGTCAGAGAGGGGTCGTCTTTTAAAATGGTTCCAATGCCCACCATAATACCAGATACCCGATGGCGAAGTTGATGAACGACGGTTCTAGAAGCTTCTCCTGTAATCCATTTTGATTGGCCACTTGCTGTGGCAATTTTTCCGTCTAAAGTCATTGCTGTCTTCATAATGCAAAAAGGCTTTTTTGTGCTTATATACTTAATAAATATTTCATTGATCTTCATGGCTTCATCTTTTAGTATATCTGTAATAACTTCTATGCCATGTTCTCTTAACACTTGAATTCCCCTTCCTGCTACTAAAGGATTGGGATCTGTTGTGGCCACGACTACTTTGGATATTTTGTTTTTTACAATGGTCTCAGCACAAGGGGGAGTGCGTCCATAATGAGAACAAGGTTCTAGAGTCACGTACATAGTAGAGCCTGATACATCCTCTATAGCATTTTGAAAAGCATCAATTTCAGCATGTGGTCCCCCAAGATACTTATGATAACCTTCTCCTATAATTCGCCCTTCTTTTACGATTACAGCACCAACTAGGGGGTTCGGGTTTGTATAGCCTATACCCTTCTTAGATAATTCAAGTGCTCGTTGCATATACACAGTATCTATTGAAATCACCTTCTTCAAAATAATTTAAAATATGTATAAAAATTACATTTGAGATAAAAAAGTAACACTGCTTTAGATAGCTTATACATTTTTGGGTTTTTCATGTAATTTTGAGATATCCTTATTGTTGCTTGTTAAGGACGTTTTCACTCATTCTGCATCTTGGCAGTCGCCTGGCTCACTGGTTCACGCAAAAAAGCTCTGGAATAAATATTCCAGAGCTTAAAATAGCTAGTAATCACAAATAAAAGACATCTATTGTGTACGCCGTGTTTACTACTTCTTCCATCCAGACTTTACTGTCGGTCTTGGAATCTCACCAAGTCAACCTAAATAGGTTCGCGGACTTTACCGCCGGTCGGGAATTGCACCCTGCCCTGAAGTATTTATTAAGTTGAGTACAATATAACATATGGATAAATTTATGTCAATAGGAATTATGCGCTTCGCGCTTATTATGGTTTGAGAATGATTTTATGATCAACAAGTGCCATTTCAGCAATTTGTGCTTTAATGGTCTTTCGTTCACCAAATATATTTTCAAGGTAGAGATTCTCTCCTTGAGGAATAATTCGATCAACAGATTCTAAAAGTAGAGTTTTTACACCATCGTCTTCTAATAAATACACATTTGCTTCACACATTTTTAGATCCTCCTAATATTTCTTTTATGATTTTTATAGCATCTTCAATATAATGTGGCAATGGCTCGTTTACTACGCCGGCTACATGGATATTATATTTATTTAACGGAATGAATACTTTAGCTGCTTTGCTTCGAGCGATGGCATTAGCCATTTTATCTGTTACTTCTCCCGTTAATCCGTCAGCTGCTAAAATAGCGATACTGCCAACCACTATATCAACTTCACAAACATTAACTACAATAGGATTTTCTCCAGTCGCTCCTTCGTTTGCCCCTGCTTTTAACATAGCAGCAGTAGCCAGAGAATTGGTTCCTAATGCGATGATATGAATGTCCCGGGGTAGGGTGTTGCGCATTTTGTCGATGATTACTCGTCCAATACCGCCACCTTGTCCGTCTATAACAGCAATTTTCATGCTAATTGTTCTCCCTTCCACAGTGGCAAAAGTTGCCATAAAATAAAAAAACTCATTTTTGGGCACAGCAACTAGCCAGTCCCTTCATGAGTCTGTTTCTTCTTTGTAATTTAGTAGAATCTTCATGATTCGCTACTTATAATATAGCACGTTAAGAGAATATCAGTCAATAGAAAAATTAAGGTGGTAAGGTGGTAAGGTGGTAAGGTGGTAAGCAAAAGCATAGCTCGCTGAAGGCGAGTATTGCCTTTCCTAACGAACAAACCAACTAACCATCTGGGTTTTCTAACATTCGAACTTATAGCTTTCCGCATTCAGCCTTGAGCTTTCAGCTTAGGCGTTTTCCCTCCCAACCGTCCAACGAACCAACCGACTAACCAAAAAAACAGGCGTAAGCCTGTTTTTTAGTAGTTGATTAATCTTCTTTCAAAATGTGCTCTTGCGTGATCACATACAGGGCAAATTTCTGGTGCTTCTTTTCCAATATGGATGTGTCCGCAATTTCTACACTTCCATACTGTATATTCTTCGTCGCCAATAAATACGGTTGCCGATTCTACTCTATCCAAGAGAGCTTTGTATCTTTCTTCATGTTCTTTTTCGATTTTTAAAACGCCTTCCATTTTATCAGCGATTTCATCAAAGCCTTCTTCTCTAGCTTCTTTTGCCATTCTTTCGTACATATCAGTCCACTCGTAGTGTTCACCTTCTGCTGCGCTAACTAAGTTTTCTGCAGTTGTACCAATACCTTTTAAATATTTAAACCATAATTTTGCGTGCTCTTTTTCATTTTTAGCGGTCTCTTCAAAAATGCCCATGATTTGTTCATAGCCTTCTTTTTTTGCAGCACTAGCAAAATAGCTGTATTTAGTATAGGCTTGCGCTTCACCAGAGAAGGCATCTCTTAAATTTTGTTCTGTTTTTGTTCCCTTTAAATTATACTCTTTCATTAAAAAACCTCCTGAATTGTTTTTTATAAGTAACTTGATAAAGTGATTCTATTCTTTTACTTTATCAAGTTCATTATTACAAGCTCCACAAATACCTTTAAAATAAATACTTCTTTCTTTGATTTGAAAACCATTTAACTCATCTCTAAGATCGTATTCTAAGTTTACAGGAAAATCATAAATCTTTCTACAATTTTCACATTTAAAATGACCATGATTGTTTGTATCTACATCATATCTCGTTTCATTATCTTCGATAGTGACTAATTTTACCAGGCCCTTTTCTATAAAAATCTTCAAAGTATTATAGATCGTAGTCTTTGATAGAGTAGGCATTTCCTGTAAAAGAGATAGGTAAATTTCATCTACAGTAGGATGAGTGTGATGTTTAGAAAGATACTCGTAGATTCTGATACGAGGATATGAAGGTTTTATATTTTTAGAACCTAAGTAATTTTTTAAGTCCATAGAATTGATACCTTTCACCCCCTACAAACATGTAATTAATTCATATTTGTAATGATTACAATTTATATGTTAATGTAATTATGGGGATTTGTCAAGCTATAATTTATTTAGTTTTTCTGATTTATTTAACTCTTCAAGATGTGAACAACCTCCAATAAAATTTTCATCAATAAAGATATAGGGGACAGTGTTCTGCCCAGTTTTTTGGTATAGTTCTCGTTTCTTTTGGCCATCGCCATCTATTATGGTTTCAGAATAAGGAATATTTTTATCATCTAATATCTCTTTTGCCCTTTTACAGTAAGGACAATAACTCCATGTATATAATTGTACTTTTGCCATGAGTGACCTCCAATTATTATTTTTGTACATATCTATATATTCTCATTTTTTCCTTTAATTAATCAATATATTAAAACTATTTAAAAATTCTATTTAAAATGCTATAATACAAACAATTATCTACAATCACCAAACATTTTACGAGAGGATGTGGACACAGTGCCTATTAAAATACCAGATGGTTTGCCAGCTGAGGGCATATTAGCTAAAGAGAGCATCTTTGTCATGCATGAGACGAGAGCCATATCTCAAGATATCCGACCTTTAAAAATTGTCATACTCAATTTAATGCCGACAAAAATTGTTACAGAGGCACAATTAATGAGGCTTTTAAGTAACACACCTATACAAGTGGAAGCTGTGCTCATACATCCCAAAAGCCATAAGGCGAAAAATACTCCAGAAGACCACTTGATTAACTTCTATCAGACCTTTGATGAAATTAGAAATCAAAAATTTGATGGACTAGTGATTACGGGAGCACCTGTTGAAACAATGAGCTTTGAAGAGGTCGATTATTGGGATGAACTGACGGAAATCATGGAGTGGAGTAAGACAAATGTTTATTCTACCATGCATATATGTTGGGGAGCTCAGGCAGGATTATACTATCATTATGGAATAAAAAAATACCCTGTAGAAGAGAAAGTATTTGGCGTGTATAAACACAGGGTCACTAAGAAAAACACCATGCTTCTTAGAGGTTTTGACGATGAGTTTTACGCTCCACATTCTAGATTTACTTATGTAAAGGAAGAAGAGGTAGAAGAAGTAGGGGATTTAGATATTGTGTCGATATCTGATCAAGCAGGGCTTTACATCATTAAATCCAAAGACCATAAATTTGTCTTTGTCATGGGACATTCGGAATACGATCCCTTAACACTAAAGGCTGAATATGATCGAGATATAGAGAAGGGTTTAAATATTAATGTACCACAAAATTACTATCCAGAGGATAATCCTCAAAAGGAACCCATTGTAAGATGGAGATCCCACGCCAATTTATTGTTTTCGAATTGGTTAAATTACTATGTATATCAAGAAACACCATATGATTTAGAGAGTCTTGGAAGGTAAGCAGAATGCGGACAGCGGAACTTTTAAAGTGGGTTCCCCCCAGGCGACCTAAGTTTCAGCTGTCAGCTTTCCGCTTTCAGCAAAAATATCCGTATTATTTATAAAGGAGTGTCATTCATGTCAAAGAGAGAATTAAAATTTGATACACTACAAGTTCATGCTGGACAAGTTCCAGACCCTACTACAGGCTCTAGAGCAGTTCCAATTTATCAAACGACTTCATACGTGTTTCACGATGCAGATCATGCAGCAAATTTATTTGCATTAAAGGAATCCGGAAATATTTATACAAGGCTTATGAATCCAACTACAGATGTTTTAGAAAAGAGAATGGCAGCTCTTGAAGGTGGTGTTGGAGCCTTAGCTGTGGGATCAGGTTCTGCTGCCATCACTTATGCCATCTTAAATATTGCAGGCACAGGTGATGAAATCGTAGCAGCTAGCACCTTATATGGTGGTACTTTTAATCTATTTAATGCTACACTACCTAGACTAGGTATAAAGACTACATTTGTAAGCCCTGATGACCCAGAAAACTTTAGAAATGCAATCAATGAAAATACAAAAGCACTTTATATTGAAACCATAGGAAATCCTGGCATTAATTTAATTGATATAGAGAAGGTAGCAAAGATTGCCCATGAAAATAACATTCCTTTAATCGTAGACAATACCTTTGGGACGCCTTATTTAATTAGACCAATAGAACATGGTGCAGACATCGTAGTCCACTCTGCAACAAAATTCATAGGTGGACATGGTTCTACAATGGGAGGAATCATTGTAGACAGTGGCAAATTCGACTGGGCTGCTAGTGACAAATTTCCCATGCTGACAGAACCTGATGAAAGCTATCATGGACTGAGATATGCTCAAGATTTAGGTGCCATGGCTTATATTATGAGAATTAGAGTTCAACTTTTAAGAGATACTGGTGCAGTTCTAAGCCCATTTAACTCTTTTATGTTAATACAAGGTTTAGAGACCCTTTCTCTTCGAGTAGAAAAACATCTTTCAAATACAAAGAAAATCGTAGCATTTTTAATAAATCATCCTAAGGTATCCTGGGTAAATTATCCAGACTTAGAGGATAATAAATACCATGAGCTTGCTAAGAAATACTTGCCAAAGGGCAGTGGGTCGATCTTTACCTTTGGAATCAAAGGTGGCATTGAAGCAGGTAAAAAATTCATCAATAGCCTAGAGATTTTCTCACTTCTTGCCAATGTAGCAGATGCAAAATCCCTAGTGATTCACCCGGCAAGCACTACCCATTCACAACTTTCGGAAGAAGAGCTCATATCTGCAGGAGTATCACCAGACATGATTCGATTGTCCATAGGAATTGAAGATCCAGAAGATTTAATATACGATTTAGAACAAGCGTTTGAGCAAGTATAATTGAATACTATTTAAATGAAGAAAAGTGGAGCGATTTTTGTTGCTTCACTTTTTTACGTGTTGAAAAAGGTGGTCAGGTGGTCAAATATGCGACTTACGTCGCAGTGAACGATGAACATGGAACAATGAATAATGAATAATACAAAAGACTTGATAAAAAATGACCAGGAGAACAGCTTTGCGCGTCTTTTTGTGTGCGTAGGTACATTTGTCCCGAACTCCTGCAGGAGTCATCCTCGAGCGAAGCGAAGGATCTTACATTATCCCGCCTATAGGCGAGTGTATTTTTCAGCTTTCTGCTTTCCGCCTTTCGCTCTCAAGTTTTTCCCGTACAACCGACAATTTTTTTCATCCGCATGAATAATTCGCCCCTCCTACGAACACAATACTAGATAATGTCATGGGAATAATAGGAGCTTAATATGAAGAAAAAAATACAAGAACCACCTATAAAGAACTCATTTATAGACAAATGGGTGGAGAATTTAGAATTAAATAGTGAAAACGTAAAGAAAGTGCTAGGAGATAGTGCAGATTATGTTACAAGAGAGATTACAGTTAACAGCAAACACAATGTCAAAGTTCATATGGCTTGTATTGATGGTTTGATCAATCACCAGTATATTAGCGATTATATTTTAAAACCATTGGTAAATGACGTGAGATTAGCTACTGTAGAAGATGAAAATACTTTGTTTGAATACATTGAACAAGGATTAATATACTTTACAGATCAAAAGTCCTTTACAGAAATGGGTACCCTTGTTGATGCAGTACTGAGTGCAAATACTGTGTTGATTTTTGATGGGTTAAACAAGGCCATCGGATTTGACACGAAGGGCTTCCAAATGAGGTCTATTACCACACCTACAGAAGAGACTTCGATACGAGGCTCTAAAGACACTTTTGTAGAGACCATACGAGTAAACACGGCAACAATTCGTAGAAAAATCAAGTCTTCTAATTTGCGAATAGAAGATATGACTATTGGGTCTATGAGCAATACTATGGTGTCTGTTGTATATATGGAAAATATGGTCAATAAGATCATGTTGAAAGAACTAAAAGAACGTTTAAAGAAGGTTGATGCAGAAGAAGTGTTATTTGCAGGCATCATTGAAGAAAGCATTATTGATGAAAAGCATACTACTTTTCCACAGGTAGACTACACAGAAAAACCTGATAAGTTTTGCATTTCAATAGCAGATGGAAAAATTGGTTTGCTTATTGACGGTATACCTTTTTCTATGATTATGCCTATAGCTTTAATAGATATGTTTCAAACTACAGATGATTATACGATCAATCAATTTTTTACATCATCTATTAGAAAAATCAGATATTTTCTTGCTAGCATTTCATTGGTACTACCTGGATTCTTTATAGCTGTCACTACATTTCACCAACAGTTATTGCCTTCAAGATTAACCGTATCCATTATTACCTCACGTGAAGGTGTTCCTTTTCCTATATTTTTTGAAGTGTTGATTCTAGTTTTAGCCTTTCAAGTCTTAATCGAGGCAGGTACTCGTATATACAGCAGTATAGGAAGTATGATTTCTTTGGTAGGAGCGCTTGTAGTAGGAGATGCAGCTATAGGGGCAAAGTTTGTTAGTCCTGCAGCAGTAGTAGTTGTGGCAATAACTGCCATTTCAAACTATGCCATTCCTAATCGAGATTTTGCCAATGCATTATGGATGTGGGAATTAGTGCTATTAATGTTTTCTACTTTTATTGGAATATTTGGTCTTGCCATAGGATTAGTCCTTATGATTGCTACTTTATGTTCTATTGAAGTATTAGGTGTCCCATACATGTCTCCGTTTTTAGATACGAATAGATTTAAAGGCTTTAAAGACACCTTTATTAGGCCACGTTTAGATAAAAAAGAAAGTCCAGACTATGTTCAAAGAATAAAGTAATTAGGAGAGAAAAATGAAGAACCAAAGTGCAATTTTAATATCACTTATAATACTGACAATTCTGTTTCTCTCTACCGAATTTGATGAATCCATCATAGGGAGAACGGAAATTGAAAATTTATACCCTATTATTCTAGGAGGGCTGGATAAAAATCATAGTCTAGAAAAACCTTATCAAATTACTACGGTATCACCTACTACAGAAGAGCAGGCAGAAAAGCCTAATAATATAATGAGTGCTTCAGGAGAGACAGTATTTGAAGCGAATAGAATGATTGGTATGTATGCTGAAAATGACATTTTTTGGGGGCATACTAAATATCTCTTAATTGGAGAAGAGGCAGCAAGAGATGATATTAATAAATATTTAGATTTTTTTATTAGGGACAATGAGCCCAGGGTTACGGTTGTACCAATTATTGTAAAAGGTTACTCTAGTAAAGAGGTCATTAATCGCCTATATGAACAAAATATTAACATATCAGAAAGCCTAGACAATATCATGAACAATGCAGGACTAAATTCGTACTATCGCTCCATTAATTTACTAGAATATTATAATATGTCTATAGAAAGTGGAGACGGTTACTTGCCTTATATTATATTAGAAGAAGAAAATATAAACCTTGAAATGGAGCAGGGCAGTGAAAAAGTAGAAAAAGGACAATACGATAAAATCCAAACAGAAGGCCCCTCTAAGGGTGATGTCGTTATGCATATACCTGGATATGCATTGATAAAAGATGGTAAAGTAGTACAGCATATCTCTCATGAACAAGCAAGGGGGTTAAACTGGATTACGAATGAAATTCGTTCAGGAGTAATTGTTCTTGAAAATCAAGGCACAAAGTACAATTTGGAGATTATTGGTGGTAGTTCCAAAATAGAACCTAAGATTGAAGGCGATCATCTTAAAACGGATATTGTAATAAAAGTACAGACAAGTATTACAGAAATAGATCAACAAGGTATAAAGGTTGATGACGAGAGAATTGATAAGCTCAATAATCAATTAAAAAAAGTAGTAGAAAAAGAAGTGAAAGAAGTTATAGAAACTACTCAAAAATATGAGATTGATATTTTGGGTATAGGAAATAAATTCAATCTCAAACACCCTATAAAATGGAGAAAGAAGTACAAAGATCAATGGGAAGAACTTTATCCAAACACAGAAATCAATATAATTGTAGAGCCTAATATTAATAGAGGGGCTATACTTAATGACTCTATTATGAAAGAGGAAAAGTAAATGTGGAAATTAATTTTAGTGCTTATCATCATTGCTTTTGTGGATTTAAAAGATTTCTCTATAAAGGAGCATAAAAGAGAATTTGTGATTTATATCATTTTGCATTTAATCGTTTTAGGATTAGGTTTATATGATCAAAGTACAAAACAAATATCTCTAATGGAGTTTATATCTAATATATCCAAGCCATAAGATGAATCATACAGAATATGTAATATGAGCATAATCTAGAATAAGCCTGTCATATGAAAAGAGGGGAATAATAGATGGAAATTAAAAAAGGAAAAATTGGCGTAAACACTGCTTTAATCGGTTTTATAGTAATCGTATTTTCGCCAACTGTAAGAACATTTGGATCTTTTACATCAAATGCGGCAAAACAAGCTGGTTGGCTTAGCCCTATAGTAGCGGGTGTTATATATATATATTTCATATTAAAATTAAATACTTTGCTCGTTCAACATCCTGGTTTATCGCTATTAGAAATTTATGAAAAGATTATAGGAAAAATTTTGGCTAAAATCATAGCCTTTGTATATTTAACTTGGCTTACTATTAGCATAGGTTTAAATTTAAGATCTTATTCCCATAGAATATCAGCAGTATTATACCCTAATGTAGTAGAAGAGCTGTTTATAGTTATTCTACTATTTGTTATAGCTTTATTTCTTGTAAAACCAGGTTTAATAATTGCATCTAGAGTGTATATTGTTTTGGCTGGGATAACAATCGTAGGATCCGCCTTGTTAACTACGCTCATGCTTCCTATGGTGAATGTTGAAAATTTACTTCCTATCACTTACTTAGATGTAATCCCAATGATAAAGGGTAGCGCTATCGCACTGTCCTGTTGGTCCTATATTACGCCTATCTTTATTTATAGTGATGATATTATAGGGCTGAGGTATTTTAAAAAGCGAGGTTTGACGGCTATTGCCTATATAGCAGTGACTACTACTATCATTTTAGCTACATTATATGGAATAGCAGGCAGCACCATCCTATCTCGTTCTAGCTTTCCCTATTTATTAGTAGTAGAACAAATTCAATTGCTCAATTCGTTGCAGGGCTTTGATGCAATTTTAGCTTTTCTTTGGATTTTTTCAGATGTGGCTCTAATTTCCTTTTTGATTTTAATTTGTTTAAAATTGATTAAATATATTTTTAATATAAAAGATGCTAGTATTTATACTTATGTTTTTACAGTTTTATGTTATTATTCTGCTATAGGGCTAGCAGAAAACTCTTATGAATTGGGAAATTTTTCAAATAATATTGCAACATATGTTTTCATTGTTTTATTTGTTTTTATTCCTATATTAATATCATGGATATACAAAATACGTACAAGAGCAGTAAAAGCTCTAATGAAGAGCAATAATGCAAAAAAACAGGCATAAGCCTGTTTTTTTGCATTATACTTTGTAACTTATATTATTTATTCAAGTGCTACCTCTGATAGTCAAATGACCCGAAAGGAATGTAATATGCTAAATGCTGGTGTCCCATCGCTGATAGCTTTTTTATCTTCCAATGAACATTTGTGTCCAGTAAGGAGTTCCGTTTGATTTCGTTGCATAACCTACGCCTATTTCAGTGAAATTAGGATTTAAAATATTTTTACGATGTCCTTCAGAATTCATCCATGCAGTAACTACAGCTTGAGCAGTTCTTTGTCCACTGGCGATATTTTCACCTGCAGTTCGATAGCTAATGCCGTAAGCTTTCATCATATCAAATGGAGAGCCATATGTAGGGGATGTGTGGCTAAAATAATTTTTTGCAATCATGTCTTCCGATTTATCTCTAGCCACTCTGCCCAATTCCCAGTTAAAAGTAAGAGGTTTAAGACCCTGTTTTGCCCTCTCTTGATTTGTCAATTCTGCAACTTGCATTTCAATAGAGCTGGCTTGTCCTTCAAGAGGAATATTTACTTTTTGTCCTGGGTAAATCATATTTGGATTTTTAA
Organism: Alkalibaculum bacchi; assembly: GCF_003317055.1. NCBI lineage: Bacteria > Bacillati > Bacillota > Clostridia > Eubacteriales > Eubacteriaceae > Alkalibaculum > Alkalibaculum bacchi. The sequence goes on along the minus strand of NZ_QNRX01000006.1, from coordinate 534 downwards.
TCTGAGAATTGGCATTGATAATCTCAGGTACCCCTACCTTATATCTAAGTGCAATTTTCCACATAGTATCCCCAACTTTTACAGTATAGGTATCATTATTTGCTGCATTAGCAGCTGGCATAAACGTAAATAGCAACATTAGTGTTAGAACGAAAGTAGATAATTTTTTCATTTCGTCAACCTCCTTAGTCTTTGTGAAATTTATTATACTTGTAAAATTTCTGTAACACAATGATTACATTTTGGAAACAAAACCAAGTTGTGGAAGGAAAGAGCCTTCAGCACTTTAGTCGCTAGTATTGGGGTATTCCTTTTGGATCAAGATCCTTCTCTTACGCTCAGGATGACTGGCAGGAGCTAGGATCTAAAGTAGGAGCTTACTGTTACAAAAAAAGAATGCCTAAAATACTGGCATTCAAAGATTTGATATGAGGTTATAACTCAAACTTCGCACATCATAAATGGCATAAATCCATTGCAACATAATACTTTCACCTAAAAATAAAGTGTTATGCACAGCATTTTAGGTTGTTT